>JAKANS010000044.1 GCA_021823625.1 bacterium
GGGGTTCAAATCGCCCAGCAGTTCCAAGGCCTGGCGGTAACGGGCACTGGTGACCGGGTTGATGGGATAGCTGGTCAGCCAGGGATAGTGCACCGCGGCGTGGATGACGGCGCCGCGGGACAATTCTTCGGCAACAACCCCATCTGGCACTTCGACGGCCCGACGCTTTTCCCGCACCGAGACACCTGGCAACAGGCACTGGACAGCACGGGCACCCGCGACGTGGCGCGACTGGGGGCGTTCTTTGCCGCGCGTCACCTGTCGGCGCTTGTGCCCGACCGCGAAAACAAACTCGTGGCCGATGCGGGCGGCGGAGTCGCCCACGTGATGGCGGCCCGCAGCCTCGATGGCCGGCTTGCGGTGATCTACGTGCCCGCGACGGGCAAGGAGCCGCGGCAAGTGATGTTGAACCTGGCCGAACTGTCCCCGCCGGTTACGGCCACCTGGTTCAATCCGGCGAAAGACGCAGCCGACCCGGCACCCGGACCGGTTTTCTCGACATCAAGCCGGCAAATCCTCTCCACGCCCGGCGACAACGGCACCGGCGTCAACGACTGGGTGCTCACGCTCGAAACGCGGTAGCCATCCCTCGCTTCCGTGCACCGCTGCGCTCAAGGCGACCCAGCCCGGCGGGCAGCAAGGCATCCTGAGGTGGGTGACGCTCCATCGGTTTCTGCGCCAACCTGCGGGCCAAACCGGCAGGCACGACAAGCTGGGTGATAGCTTTCATGCCGTTGATCGGCCGACGACGAATCGCCCTGCACGAGAGGACCACAATTGACAAACCCACCCCCCCCAATACAGTCGAATTGCAATGAGAAATGCTTCAGAGGTCACACTGCGGTGTATTTCGGGTATGGTTTTCGCAAAGCGACGGCATACGCAGACCGCCATCACGCTTTTGGTCGCACTGCTCTTGGTAACTGAATGGTGCGTCAAGGCCGCCGAACTCCCGGGCCCTTGGGTGCAGGTCAACCGCCCGATTGCCTCGGTGCAGTTGGGATTTGTCGTACACGATCGAGGTGTGTTCTACACCGGTGGCTCTGACGGGTTGTTGCTCGCTTCGGCGGATGCCCGCGCTTGGGTCCAGCGCGACGTGGGGTTGACGAACTATCTTGCGATCGGCGCGGCAGGCAACGGCCGGGTGATTGTCAGCAACGGCTCAGATTTGGCCATTTCCAAAGATGGGCTCGTGTGGGAAATCCATCCGACTCCCGGGATCTGGTTTGCGACACTCGCGTTTGGCAACGGACTCTTCGTGGCTGGCAGCAACACCGGGGCGCTTCTGACTTCGACCAACGGCGTGGACTGGGTGGTACGGCGGGCCGAGGATTTCTGGGAGAACTTCTCGGAGATTTGTGTTGGCGAAGGGGCGTTCGTCGCGCTGAGCGGCGACGGCGTTTTTTACTCTGAGACTGGCGAGCAGTGGAAGGAGGTCTTCGATTCGGTGGCAACAAGTCCCCAGCATTGCGTCTACGCGGATGGGAAGTTCCTGGGCGTGGATTCCGACGCATGGCTCTGGGTTTCGGCTGACGGCAAGGAATGGCAGAAGATGACGAACCGACTGTCCTCCACGGCGGTGAAGCTTCTGCATGACGGCACTCAGTACCTCGCGGTCCATGCGGATAGCGCGCAGGTGTCTGTTTCGCCTGACGGGAACCAGTGGACGCTAGTGCGCTCGCCGTCCTCGATCACTGTTAAGGACGCCATCTTCGTTGACGGAAAGTTGGTGATGGTCGGGCGGGCCGGAGGCATTTTGTCTGGGCCGACGGTAACGAGGTTGGAGACGATCCATGCCGGGCTGGACCCTTTGTTCAACAGCGTGGCCGCTGGTCCTCCGGGTGTTGTGGCGGTTGCCGATACCCGATTCATTGTGGCGTTCTCCCCGGACGGCCTTTCCTGGCGCGGACTGCCACTGGCCCTGTCGAGCCAGAGCCGGCCGAAGTTTGTTCGGTACAGCCGAGGCCGGTTTGTCATGGGCGGGGAGCATGGGAGTCTCTGGACAAGCCCAGACGGGGAGACTTGGACATCAGCGCCGCTCGATCGAGACGTTACGCTGAAAGACCTGGCAACCGACGGCCAGACGGAGGTTCTCACCGCGTCGGCGGGCGTGGTTCTGTACTCGACCAACGGCGTGGAGTGGATCCCTGGCACGGTGCCGTACAGTGGGAGTGCCGTCGCTTGGGGTGGAGGAAACTGGGTCTGCCTCAACAGCGACGTGCCAGCGTCCTACAACACCTTCGTGCTCCACTCCACAAATGGACGGGAATGGACCAAGGCTTACGTGGCGGGGGTCCAACTCAAAAGCCTGACCTACGCCAACGGGCAATTCGTCGCGGTCGGCAATTGGGGCGCGGTCGCCACCTCCCCGGATGGAGTGGCCTGGACCAAGGAGCCGCCAGCCACACCCGATCACCTCAGCAGCATCACGTACCATCAAGGGTGGTACCTAGCCACGGTCCAGCCACTGCCTGAACGCAGCACGCTCACGTTGCCGGCAGTTCTGTTGTCAACCAATGCAGTCGATTGGGTGGCCGGGCCAATCGAGACCCGCCGAAGCCGGCAGTTGGCGGCGGCAGGCGCCTCGTTCGGTGATGTGGCATGGGTCGTGGGGGAAGGCGGCATGATTAGGCGAGTGGGACCGATACAGGCACCGGAAGTCGGTCTGCAACGCGCGGCCGACCGATGGCGCTTCTCGGCCACCACGCCGCAGCACGTCGATCTGAGCCTTGAATCATCTGAGGATTTCCGGACTTGGCAGAATGTCGGACTGATTCTGAACCCAACTCCCGTCTTGGAATTCGAGATCCTCACGCCAGGGGATGCCACGAGGCGGTTCTATCGTGCCGTGGCGCGGTGATCGCCACGTGCGGCAACGGGTTGTGGCTTGCGTCCTGAAGCCTCCCCGGCGACAAACGGAACGCTGGGGCAAACCACTTCCTGCATCGGCCGCACCCGAGGCGCCGAAAAGGCGCGCTCATTCGCTTCGAGGTGTTTGATCACGTCTTCCACGATTTCGCAAAGCTCCGCGTAAACTTGGATCGGGTCTTCGCCGAGGAGGCCTGTAATCGGATTGGGGCGCTTCTCAATGCCTGTAGGTTTGATCTTCGTTGCTCCCCTCGACCCATTTGTAGTAAGGATCGCCGGATTTCACCATTGGGAAACCACACCAAACTCCTCAAGTACTTGATCGATGGTGCTGCCATCGACGGACAGGACGAGGTCGCGCGGGCAGTCTTTCTTCATGTTGTAGATCACCTTCCTCCAATGCCAGGGTGCCACTGACGTCGTCCAGCGCGGAACTGGGAGGATTAACACGCTTCGTTCCGTCTCGGGCGCGTTTCTGGCCCAAAACTACGCCACTTCCTGCATCGGGCGTGTCCGGGCCGGCGGGAGCGGACGGCCTTCGGCCTGCAGGTGGCTGATGACGTCCTCCACCACCTGGCACAGTTCTCCGTAAAGCCGAACCGGGTCATCACCGTGAATGCCGGTAATGAGATCGGGACACTTGCCCACGTAAACGTTGTCCTCGTCGCTCCACTCCACCCATTTGTAATACCGGTCGCTGCTTTTCATGACTGCACGCGTTCAATGGCCATTCGGACCTGCTTCTCCTGGTAGTGCTTGGCGTCGTCCCCGCTGCCACCGCTCAGGGTCACCGCGCCGGGATACTTCGCGTGTCCGTACTTGCGATGGGATCCCTTCCCACCGCCAGGGATCTCGTAGAACCCAGCCCGGATCTGGTCACGGATCAGTTGTCTGACTTTCCGCGGCACCTTCGCACTTTAACCAATCCCCTGATCGGCCGCAACCAAGTGCGTGCCGAAATTAAACCAAGCCCTTCAAATGCCGGATCGACCGTTCGGCCTGCTCGATGGTGCCGCATTCGACGGACAGGACGAGGTCGCGCGGGCAGTCTTTCTTCACGATCGCGATGACTTTCTGCCAGTCCACGACGCCGTCGCCGCAGGCGCAACCGACCGGGGTGCCGGTCACCTTGCCGCGTTCGGCCGAGGCGTGCTCGACCGAGATGTCCTTGGCGTGGAGGTGGACGAGACGCTTGACCACGCGCTTGAGCCACTGGATCGGGTCGTGGCCGCAGAGGAAGGCGTTGCCGGTGTCGTAGTTGATGCCCACCGCCGGGCTTTTCACGAGCTTGTAGATGCGGTCCAGGCCCTCGGGCGTTTTGCTGTATTGCTGGTGGCATTCGAGACCGATCAAAATGCCGCGCGGTTCGGCGACCTTCGACGCCTCCATGATCGTGTAACGCATGAGCGTGAAGTCCTCGTCCGCGGTGGTCCAGGGCTGCTTGGGGCCCTCGTCGGTGTTGACGACCGGCGCGCCGCACTCGGCGGCGAAGCGGATGGCCTGTTTGAGGTACTCGACGCCGATCTCGGGTTTGGTCAGCGGCGTGTGGGCGGACAGGCCGGAGAGTTTGATGCCCGATTTCTCGCAGGCGCGTTTGAGGCGGAGCGGGTCGTCGAGCATCGAGACGCTGTGGAAGTAGCCGGCCTCGCTGAGGAGTTCGCGGCCCCAGTGGACCATCGGCTCGACGTGCGTGTAGCCGAGCTCGGCGGCCTTCTGGACGCCCCACTCGAAGTGCTTGTCCGCGTGGCGGACGAATTCCATGTTGATGCCGAAATAGACTTTGCCCATAGGTGGTTCGGTTTGAGTTTGTGTGTGCTTGACGAAAGGCAACCGCAGCGCGGAGCGGAAAGCAACTTAGAAACCGCGGATGGACGCGGGTGAGCGCAGATCAAACCGGACCGGTCCGGCTTCTGATTAAGGGCACCCCGTTTGCGCGGTCGCAGTGCCGCCTGATCAGAGGACGATGTCCAGCTTGTCGGTGTCGAACGTGGCCACCTTTTTGTTCAGGAACGCCAGCATGGACATGTTCATCGCCGCCTGCACATACAGGCCGAACTCGACGTCGCTGACCGGCTTTTCGCGCGTGCGCACGCAATGCAGGAAGTTCTGCCAGTGGAGCAGCGTGGTGTTCGGTTTGCTGCCGGGAATCACGGTCTTCTCGCCTTTGCGCGGGATGAAGGTGACGCTGTCGAACCCGCCCTCGAACGCCGGGCCTTGCATCGTGATGGTGCCCTCGTCGCCGCGGATCGCGGGGTCGGTCGGGAACTCGTTCGCCAGCGTGCAAACCAGCACGATCGAGAGCTTCTGCGGGTAATCGACGCACATGTTGAACGTATCCGGCACCTCGCGATCGTAGGTGTCGTATTTGAAGATGCCGCCGGAGGCGACCGCCAGCGACGGGAACTTCAGGCCCAGCAGACTGATGAACGGCGTAAGCACGTGCGGGAACAGGTCGGTGCACGGGCCGCCGGCGTAATCGAGGTACTTCCGCCAACTGAAGAACCGGTCCACCGTGAACGGCACCTTGGGCGCGTCGCCGAGGAAGCCTTCCCAGTCGCAGTCCGGACCAGGCTTCGCGTTCGGGTCGGCGATGGGCATGCGCTCGCCCCAATCGCCGTAGCGGTAATAGCCGGCCTGGACGTGTTGCGGCCGGCCGATGGCGCCTTTTTGGATCAGGTCGCGGACCTGCTTCCAGGCGACGTTCGAGTTGCCCTGGTTGCCGATCTGGACGACGCGTTTGAGCTTCACGGTTTCCTGGTAAAACTGCCGGCTCAACGCGAACTGGCTCCAGTGGCCCATCGGCTTCTCGCAATAAACGTCCTTGCCCGCGCGGATGGCGTCGATCGCCTGCGGGACGTGCAACCGGTCCGGCGTGGCGATGAGGACAACGTCGATGGCGGGGTCCGCGAGGAGTTCGTGATAGTTCGCGTAGGCCTTGGCCTTGGCGTGTTCGGTGGCGGCGCGTTTCCGCGGGCCGTAGGTGTCGCTAATGCCGACCACCTCAAGCGACTCGCCCTGGTTGATCATGCCGAGGACGACGTCCAGGTGATAACGTCCGCGACCACCGACGCCGATGAAGCCGACGCCGAGCCGCTCGTTCGCGCCGAGCACGGAACGGCTGGCGACGAAAGGTGCGGCGACGACGCCCAGCGCGGCGGCGCTGGAGGTGGTTTGGAGGAATTGACGACGGCTCAGCGGTGAACTGGTCGCGTCACCAAGGGTTGAAATCCGCGAGTTCATGGTGAAGTCGAGTCGAATCTCACCGGGTCAAGTTGTACTTGATGTTGGTCAAGTTCCCGAAGGCTTCTGCAACGTCGGCCAGTCCGCTCTTGGGGGGGGCACTCTCGCCGGTCTTCATTGCCCGCCCACGTCCGGCTTGAGCCACGGCGTGCCGGACCAGAACCATTTGCGCGGCTGGAAGCTCTCGACGTGACCGTCCACGAAGGCGATGGCACTGCGGCCGCCGTGCCGCGGATGCGGCCCGCCCCAATTGGGATCGTCGTTGGTGACGCCGCCGGTGTTGGGCGCGTCGTTGCCGGGGTCATGCACGATCCAGCATCCGGGTTTCTCCGGCGACGCCTCGGTCACGCACTTGAGCGGGTCGGTGGTTTTCAGCGGCTTGGTGCCGGCATCGGTCAGATAAACAGTCGCCGTGGGCACGCGCACGGCGGCGTCGCGCATCGACGGCCAGTCCTTCACGTCCCAGACGTTGGGCCAGTCGCAACCGCCGAGGCGGAAGTTCATGCCGTAATTCGAGATCGCCTTGTCGCCGGCGTCGCTCGGGTAGTTCTGGAGGAACTCCTTGAACTTGCGGCTGCGCACCGGGCAGAGGAGCAGGTTGGTCGCCTGCTGGTAAGGTTGCAGGAAGTTGAACCAGGCCCGGCGCGTGACGTTGTTGCCGCGCACCTGGAATGTGAACGGGTAGCGCGCGTCGAAATCGTCCGCGTAGAGTTTCGTGGCGAGCGTCATCTGGCGAAGGTTGTTGACGCAGGCGGTCGCCTGGGCCTTTTGCTTGGCCTTGGCCAGCGCGGGCAGCAACATGCCGGCAAGGATGGCGATAATGGCGATGACCACGAGGAGTTCGATCAGGGTAAAGCCCGCGGGCCGCTGTCGCTTTGGAGATTGCATAGCAGACTTCTTACTCTCTTATGCCCATCGCGCAAGCCCGCGTGAGCACCGGTCTTGACCGCCCGCCAGCGCCGCGAAAAACATCCTAAGGAATTCCCGGCTGACACGTTGAACAGGTGAACGGCGCAACATGCAGGCGACAGACCAGACGAACGGCAACGAGGTTGCCACCGCCAATGGCGATTGGGTCAGGGAGGCCTTTCGCCAGCACCAAGCCGCGTTGGTGAGCTACGTCCAGCACGTCCTGGGCGACCTCGACCAGGCCCGCGACGTGGTGCAGGAGGCGTTCCTGCGGTTGTGCCGCGAAGACGATTCCGGCCTGCGCGACCGCGTCGCGCCGTGGCTGTACACGGTGTGCCGGCGGCGGGCCCTGGACCTCCTGCGAAAGGAGCGTCGCATGCAACCGATCAACGAAAACCAGACCGAGCGGTGGGCCAGCCGCGAGCCGACACCGGCCGACGCCGCCGAGACGAACGACCAGACCGGCCGCGCGCTGCGGTTCCTGCAACGCCTGCCGGAAAACCAGCGCGAGGTGGTGGTCCTGAAATTCCAGCACGCGCTCAGCTACCAGGAAATCGGCGGCGTCACCGGCCTGTCGGTCAGCAACGTCGGCTTCCTGATCCACACCGCCTTGAAGACCCTGCGCCGCTGGCTGGACGCTGAACCCGCGCCCGCGGCCCAACCCCAACGGAGGTCACCATGAATCTTACCCCCGACGATCCCAAACTCACCGCCTACGTGCTCGAGGAACTTGACCCCGCCGAGCAGGCGGCCGTGGGCGCCACCATCCAAGACTCCGCCCCGCTCTACGAAGAAACGCTGCAAATCTACGCCACCGCGCGCTGGCTGGCGGACGAATTGAAGGACGTTCCGCAACCCGGTCTCGATGCGGACCGGGAGGCGGTCGTCACCGAAGCCATCGAACAACGGGCGGCTTCGGGCGCAAGGGCGTTCGCGGAAGCGGATGAGGTTGATGCGCCGCCGAACGTGCTTCCGTTCGCCGCTTGGGTGTGGCGTTGGGGCCTGGCTGCGACCGCGCTTGCCGCGTGTCTGGTTTTGGCGTTTTTCAGTTGGCAGCGGTGGGGAAGACCTCAGCCAAACGCGTTGGTGGCCCTGGCTGGGAGACCGGAACCGCCTGCGTCCACAAGCCCGCCGCCGGAGCCGCAGCCCAGCAACCTCGACGCCAACAGCGCGGCGGACCAAAGTTACCAACCTTCGCCTCAAGGTTCCGTTACGGAACCCAATGCCGGGATTCCGGCTGAATCTTCGCCGCCCGCCACGAATCCGCCGAAACCGCTGAACATGGACATTCGGTGGATGGGCCCGGCTCCGAAAGGATACGAGAATCCTCCCAGCAACGTGCCGGCGCAGCCGCCACCGCCCGCTGCGAACCCGCCGGCCCAACCGAGGCAGGATATCCGGATGATGATGCGGTACGGGCTCGTGCCGAAAGGATTCAAGCTCGACCGGGGTTCCACGCCGACACAGCCGCCGCCGTCCGCGACCGCACCTTACCGGCAGACACCGCCCACCTACGACCCGAGCACGAGGCTGTGGCGCTACCGTGCCGGCAACGCAGTCAACGACTGGCCAACCTTGAGATATTGGCATCGGCCTTCAACCCGCGCCCCCGGCACCGAATCTTACGCGCCGATCCGCGAGAACGGGTTTCTCGATCCGCTGAACGAACCGCTCTCGACCTTCGGCCTGGACGTGGACACGGCGTCCTACGCGCTGGTCCGGCGCTTCCTGAACGAGGGCCGCTGGCCGCCGCGGGACGCGGTCCGGATCGAGGAAATGATCAATTACTTCGCTTACGATTACGGCGCGCCGCGTGATGACTCGCCGTTTGCGGTGAACCTGGAAGTCGCCGGCTGCCCCTGGAACGCCGGGCACCGCTTGGTGCGGATCGGCGTCAAGGCCCGCGAACTCGCTCGCGCTGATCAACCTCCGTGCAACCTGGTGTTCCTCGTGGACGTGTCGGGTTCGATGTCGCCGGCCAAAAAGCTGCCGTTGCTCAAGCAGGGTTTGCGGATGCTCGTCGAGCGTCTGCGTCCGCAGGACACCGTGGCCATCGTCGTGTACGCGGACAACTCGCGCGTTGTGCTGCCGCCCACCCGCGGCGACCGCAAAGAGGCGATCATGGCTGCGCTCGACCGCTTGCACGCCAGCGGCACTACCAACGGCGGCGCGGGCATTCAGACCGCTTACGACCAAGCGCGCCGGCACTTCAATTCCGAAGGCGTCAACCGCGTCATTCTCTGCACCGACGGCGATTTCAACGTCGGCCTCACCGACCCGCTGGCGTTGCAAAACCTGGTGCAGTACAAGACGCGTTCGGGCGTATTCCTGTCCGTGCTCGGTTTCGGCGTGGGCAACTACAAGGATTCCACGATGGAACGGCTGGCCGACCGCGGCAACGGCAACTACGCCTACGTGGACACGTTGAACGAGGCACACAAGGTCCTGATCGAGCAGATGAGCGGCACGCTGGTGACGGTGGCCAAGGACGTGAAGGCGCAAGTCGAGTTCAACCCCGCCTGGGTGCGCGAGTATCGTCTGATCGGCTATGAAGACCGCGCGTTGGCGCCGCAGGATTTCAACAACGACCGCCAGGATGCCGGCGATCTCGGGGCTGGCCACACGGTGACGATGCTTTACGAAATCGTGCCGAACGCGGATCGCTCACGCAGGTCCGACGTGGACCCGCTGCGGTACCAACCTTCGCCGCGGCGGCCAAGTCCCAGCGTGGCCAGCGACGAGTTGCTGACCCTGAAACTCCGTTACAAGGAGCCGGACGGCGCGACGAGCCGGTTGCTGGAATTCCCGCTCAAGGACAGCGGCCGCCCTTACGCGCAGGCGTCGGCCGACTTCAAATTCGCCTCGGCGGTGGCGGCCTTCGGCATGATCCTCCGCGATTCGCCGCACAGGGGCTCGGCGACGCTGGGCGGCGTGCTCGAACTCGCCGGGGAAGGCATCGGTCCCGACCCTCGCGGCTATCGGCAAGACTTTCTGGACTTGGTCCGACGGGCGGAAAACCTGAGACCGTCGCGTCCGCCGGCGTCGGATTCGCACGGCAGTGGCGGTCGCTTCCAGTGAACTCAACCTGAAATCGGATTTCGGAGCTCGAACTTCGGACTTCGGGCTGAAGCCGTGTTCAAATCGAGAACGACCTACTTCTGCGCCTTCGCCGCCAGTTCCTTGAGCCACTTCTGGTAGCGCGCTTCGAGGAACTCGCGCGATTTGTGCTCGGGGTAGTTGAGCACCAGGTAGTCGAGCGTAAACTTGTCGTTCTTCTTGTACTCGAGCGGCGTCTTGTCGAGGTTCTGCGTCGCCGACAGGTACGCGAACGGGTCGAGCATGCTGAAGAAATGGCTTTTGCCGGCGTTATGCGGGCTGGCGAAAATCGCGACCGTCACGGGCTGGCCGTCGATCTCGTGCTCGGTGGCGGCCCAGCGCGCCGGAAGCACGTCGCCTCGCTGCTCGGCCGAATAGGGCGCGTTCTCGGAGTTCAGGTGCTTGGCCTGGCGGTCGAAGGCGCGCACGAAGCGCATGCCCAGGCCGTGGTAATTCGCGCCGGTGAGCTTGACGGCGTCGGCGCCCGGTCCGGCGGTGAATTCCGCATGCCACCCCAGCGCCACCTCGCCGGCGGCTTCGTCCGCGACGAGGGTGAGCGTGCGCACTTCGCGCAAGAGTGCCCGCTGGAACCGGTCTGGCGCCTCGCGGTTGGTGTCGGCCAGCCAGAAAATGCCTTGGGTGAACACCGCCATCGGGTGGCCTTCCGGCGTGCGCGCCACGTAACGCATCGGCACGGGCGAGACCTCCTCCACGCCCGGATCGGTCGCCTCCTCCCAAAAATTCCGGCCGTTCACGGTGATGCCGTACATGAGGCCGTGGTGATGGCGGTGGTCGGACGGCGAATCGAGCAGGAAGTTTTCGCCGCGCAGCGTGCGCAGTTCCTTCACGTACGGCTTGAACTGCTCGGGCGCCATCGCGAACAAGAGCAGGCTGCGGTCACGCAGCGTGATCTCGATCTCCGACTTCGCAGGCTTCACGATCATCTTGATCGGCGGCAACTGGAGCACCATGTCCTCCAAACCACCGCTTCGGGAGATCAGCGGCGGCGGTTCTGCAGCCAACAGAGATGCGGTCAGGGCCAAACCAAGGACCGCAACCGGCAGGCGCGAGAGCAGACGGGAATTGCGGAGAACACGGCCGGGAGACAGGCGATAAAGCTTCATATTCAAAGTGTTTTTCACGACCGATCTTGGGGCTTGGCGGGCGGTTTGGCCAGTCCCAAGCCCGGCCGGCTCAGCCACGCCGGCACCAGCAACAGCACCGACGCCTGAGCCGCGATGAACGTGCCGGCCAGCAACAGCCCGAAGTGCACCACCGGCGGAAACGACGACAGCGTGAACAGCGCCAGCACACCCACGAGAATCACAGTGGTCCACACGATCGGCGGGCCTTTGATGCGCAGCGTCTCCCGCACCGCCTCCAACGGTGACCGGCCGGCCCGCCGTTCCTCGCGCCAGTGCGTCAGGAAATGCACGGTGTCGTCCTCGACGATCCCCAGCGCGATGGCGCCGACCATGACGGTGATCGAGTTCAGCGGCAATTGGGCAAAGCCGGCGCCGGCCAGCACGACCGCGACCGGCACGGCGTTCGCGACCACCGCCAGCAGCGCCAGCCGCACCGAGCGCCACAGCACCGCCAGCACCAGTGCGATCATCGCCACCGCGCTCCCCGCGCTGTCCACCTGGCTGCGCAAAATCCGGCGGTCCGCCTCGAGGATCGAATGCATGCCTTTCGCGGCCGACACGCTCACGCCCGTCGGGGCCGTGCGCTCGGCGTAGGCCTGGATTTCGCCGATCAGCCGCAGGTACTGCGTCGCCGGCAGATCACGCGTGCGCACCACCAGTTCCGCGTTGCGCGCCGCCGGATCGGCCAACGCGGCCAGGAACGGGAAATCGTACGAGCGAATGGCGGTGGCGAAGAGCGCAATCAGGAGCGGGTTTTCCGGCAGTCTCAACGCTTCCGGCCGGCCGCCTTCCCAAATCTGGTTCACCATCGCCAGCAATTGCGGGTACGAAAAAACGCCGGTCGTCTCCGGACGCGATTCGGCGAAGCGATGCACGGCCTCGAGGTAGCGGAAAAAGGCCGGGTCGTTCAGGCCGTTGGTGCGGCCGGAGTCGAAGTCGATCTGCACGACGTTGATGCCGCCATAAACGCGGTCGAGTTCCTCCAGTGCCTGCCGCGTGGGGCTGCGCGGCGAAAGCGTTTCGATCATGCGCACGTCCGTGCGGACCCGCGCCAGGCCCACGCCGGCGAACACCGCGGCCAGCGCCGCGACCGACACGATCCACCCCCACCGCGCCTGTACAAACCGCGCCCACCGCCCAGCCAAGTCGCCGCCGCCCGCCAGCGGATTCCGCGTCAGCGCCGGATCGCGCCGCAGCAGTGGCCAGCGGGTGGCGAACAGTTTGAGCAGCGCCAGACCGGGACCGAAGGTGAAGCCGTGCACGACCGCCAGGCACAGGGCGCCGAGCCAGCCGAAATCGCGCATCTGCGGGACCCCGCCCACGGTCAACGACAGCAGGCCGATGACGGTGGTCAGCGTGGAAAGTGCCGCTGGCCGCACCACCGTTTTCAAGGCGGCGTGGATCGCTTCGTCCGCGGCCAGGCCTTCGCCCGCCGCCCGCCGGTACGCCGTCAACAGGTGCATCAGCAAGGTGAGATGAATGCCGGTCAGCAGCGGCAGCAACATCACGGAAAAGACGTTCAGTTGCGCGCCCGCCGCGTGGATGACGCCGGGCAGGAGCGCGAGCACGGAGGCTTGGTTCAGCAGCGTCAGGACGGTGAGCTGCACCGACCGGAACGTGAGCCACAGCACGAGCACCACCACAGCGAGCGCCGCCGGCAGGAAGCGAACCAAGTCGTGGCGCAGTGTCGCGCGGATTTCATTGGCAATCAGCGGCACGGCCAGGACGCGCAGCGACAGGCCGGCCGCGCGGAACGGCACGAGCACCGCGTTTGCCTGCGCGCGAAAGCGCTCCTGTTCTAGCGGGCTGGCGGCCTGGCGGTCGTATTGCACGGTCAGCAGCGTGTGCCGGCCGTCGGCCGAGACCATGATGTTCCGCACCAGCGGATGGGACAGGCAGAAGGTCCTCAAGCCCGCCAGCTCGCCGGGCGTGAGCGGACCGTCCGGGACCAGCGGCACCATGTCGAAACCGAACCCGCGCCGCACCGGCTTCACCGAGTGCGTGAGGCTTTTGACTTCGACCACGTCCGGCTGGCGCTCGAAGGCGTCGCTCAAGCGCCGCACCGTGTCCAGGCCCGCATTCGAGAACAGGTTCGTGAGTTCCAGGCTCACGACCAGGACATCGGTGTCGCCGAGGATTTCGCGGACCTGTTCGTAGCTGGCCAGGTTGCGCTGGTCGCCCTGGAGCAAGGCCTTCAGTTCCGCGCTGACGCCGAAACGGGCGAGCGGGAGCAGCAAGGGCAGGCAGAGCAACGCCGTGACGGCGAGCGACGCGCGCGGAAAGCGGAGGAAGGGATTCCAGTCGCGGCGTGTCACGGTGACGGAGGTTAACGGCCAAACGCCGGCCGCGAAGCAAAAAGCGGCCGAGGGCAGCCGCAGGCTTGCCGAGGCAACCCGAATGAGGAAAGCAGTAAAACTCACCCTGGCTCGTTCCCTGGGGGAGAATCGACCGCCGCGCGGCCCCGTCGGTGTCTCTCCGACGACATCGGTCTGTCTGGATGAGTGATCCGAGATTGGGTTGGCGACGACTCACGTCGGCGACTACGCCAGATTCGCGGTTGAAATCCTCGGTGGCGACGGCCCCGCACGGCCGCAAGCTGGGGATCGAGGCGGCGCCGGGGGCGAACTGGAATCGGCGCGGGCGAAGAAGCTCAACAACCACTTGAAGCCTTTACGGACGGGTTGGGTATCACGGGCGTGCCTGCCAGTGCCCGTCATGACGGGCGGCGTGGATTACGGCCACAACCGTCACCACATCCCCGACGAAGCGATAAACAATCCGGTAGGGAAAACTCCGCGGGAAGCACCACCGGGCACCCAAGCGCCGGTTGCGCAACCGGTAAACCAGCGGATTCGGCAGCAGGGCGTCAATGGCGGTCACAACCTCACGGATGAATCGCTCGCCCAAACCTCCTTGGTGTTCCTCGTACCAGGCGGCAGCTTCGGCCATGTCCGCCAGTGCCTGCGGCCGGATTTCCAGCCGGTGGCTCACCGTTTGAATGGAGCCAGCAAACGCGCCTTGGTTTCCTCCCACGGGAGGGAAGTCCACGGGTTGGCTTCGCAGTCCTGAAAGCGCTCTTCAATGATGGCCTTTTCCGTGTCGGTCAGCAGGCCGTCGTCCAGCCAGTCGTCTTGGTCCAATTCCGCGAGGCGCACCCGCACCTCCTGACGCTCCTCCGGCGTGAGCTTGGGCAATTCCTGCAGAATCTCGGTCTTGCTCATGGCGGGAAATTAGCGATTGGCTTGGGCTTGAGCAAGGGCTGGCTTGGGCGGTGTTGGTTCCTGCGTCTGGCGTATCACGGCCCTATCAGCCGGTAGAAACGCTGGGCGAAGGTACTGGCCTGGGGCTCCTCAAACTCGACCGAGCCGTCGGCGGCGCCGAGCGCGGAACCGACGCGGTTCCAGGTTTGCAGATCCTCGGAGGCCTCGACGTCGAACGTCACGTTGGGGCTGCCGCTGGCGCGCAATCGCAACGCTCCCTCCGCGGTGATCGCCACCGTCTCGATCACCGGCGGCGGCACGGGAATGCGCACCGTCGCACCGGGTTGAGTCGGCTGGGATTGCTCGTTGCCGGCGTTGTCGCGAGCCACGGCGATGAAACGGTAGGTGACGCCGGGAGAACCGGTGAACACGGCGCTGGTCTGCTGCGGACTCAGGCGCTCGGCCCAGCGGACATAGTTGGCACCATCCGAGGAGACCAGCAGGTCAACACTGGCCAGGCCCGCTCCTCCCGCGTCATCTTCGGCGGCCCAAGTGACGGTTACGGTGCCGTCCTCGCTGGGAATGGCCGAGACCATGCGGCTCGAAGGCGCATCCGCGTCAATGGTATTGAAGATCAGCGGCGTCTCGATTGGGTCGTTGTAGTCAAAGACAATGCTCGCTCGATTGGCAACTCTTGCGCCGCTCGGCAGGTCGGAGACAGGGCGGACGAAGTAGCTGAGACTACCTTCGCCGATGTGGTTGGTGTCGTTCGGATAGAGTAAGCCAAGCAGCGGGTTTTCGGGGTACCAACCGGCCTCTGGGTCCAACGAGGTGAGGCTCAAAGTCAGCAGGCGTGTGGGCACGTCGAGGTGCGCGGCCACTTCGACGAGGATGGCGTTGGTGGGCGGCAGTGCCAGCGCGAAAGCGCTCGCGTCGCCCAGCGGGATGAGGGTCTGGTTGGTAACGGTGAAGGCCAGGCGCGTCTCGTAATGATTGAGGCCGGCAGGGAGGGCGAGGGTCTGATTGGCGAAGGCGATCTCGGTCAACTCGAAGGTGCTGAGGTCGAGGTTCGGGTCGAGAGTGTCGGAGACGGTGACGCGCTGGGCCGGGGCGGTGGCGCTGGGCTGGTTCTCGAACAGGATTTGATAGGCCATCACGCCGCCCGCCGGCAGGTAGCCCGCACTGCCATAGCCCGCCGGCCCGAGTTTGTCGTTCGGGTCGCGCGAGCGGAAGATGAAGGCCAACAAATCGAAATCATGATAATAGTCGTGAAGGAAATCGAGGATGTCTCCATACTTGTCAAAAATCTTGCCGCTTACATTGTAAGCGTCCAAAACCTTCTTTGCCCGTTGATACTTAAGCGGCGTATCAAAAGGATGTCAGGTACCTCCGGCAGAGCCGGAGATACCTGACACCAGACTTTCAGGCCTTGGGTGGCCGGGGGAGGCAGCGTTTTCATGGGCAGGGCGATTTTACGATTCGAGACGCGTGGACGAACGAGATCGGTTGCTGGGTGTGGCAGCCATCAGCAAGCTAATCGCGGTGGCGGGGCCATATCTTTCGAGAAAGTGAATAAGGTGGTACCGCCGGTAGGTGCCGGGAAATGGCGCCGCGAGCGTCCTGGCGATCCCGAGTTTCACAGGTGGTGTGTGTAGGTTGGACGCTGCTCGTCCCGACGACGGCCGGCAAGCTGAAATGGCCGAGGCAGTGCGTCAGCCGACACGCGGATGGGATCTCTCAGCCGGCTCCCTGGCGAGCGTTCTTGCCGGGGGACTCGAGCGGGCAGGCACTGCCGCGCCGGCAGAGCGGCCGGGCACTTTGGGGGGCTCGGCCCAAGGCGGCGCGGGACTGGCCCTGGAGCGTTTTCAGAAATTCTGTAGCCGCAGACGTCAGTCGGCGAAAACTGATTTCATGGCGAATGCAGATGGCGTGGACTCACGTCCACGGCTACGAGATTTTTTGAATTGCTCTAGGCTGGCTCAGCACCGGCCGCTCAGGTCGGCAAACCTGGGAATGGACCTGAAGGCGAAGCCGCGGGTCGGCAGTCAGCCGCGCGAATTCGAACGGCGTTGTTTTCATCGTGCCGAACGATTCCGGCCGGAGGCCGAAAAGCACCAGGTTCGATGCAGGCTACCCGGTTGGATTTTGCCTTTGTTGGCGCAGGTCCGCTGGCATGGCTTGGAGAGCGGGTCTGCGATTCGCAACCCGATCCCGTCGGCGCGACGCTGACGAGGGCGACCGGGACGGTCGCGTTCTCGAAACCCACTGTATCCTACCGGTCCCGTCGGCGCAGATTTCCCCACGGCAGCGCCGACTCGAGACGCCGACCAATTGCCCTTCCAAGCTTAAGCCGCGGCGGGCGCGAGCTGGGCGGTGGGCACGTGAGTGGCGCCGCCGCCGGGCGCCTGCGGAGCCGCGGCCTGGAACGGCTCGAGTTCCTCGCCCTGACGCACCAGACGGGCGCTGTTGAAGACCACGATCAGCGAGCCGACGTTGTGCATGAGGGCGGCCACGATGGGGTTGATGTAGCCGAACGCCGCCAGCGATAGACCGGCGATGATGAAGACCACGCCAAAGAGGAAATTCTGGTTGATGACGTTGCGGGTCATCCGGGAAAGCTTGACCAGGAACGGCAGCCGGCGGAGGTCGTTGTTCATGAGCGCGATGGTGGCGCTGTGAATGGCCACTTCGCTGCCGGCCGCGCCCATCGCGATGCCCAGGTCGCCCGCCGCGAGGGCCGGCGCGTCGTTCACGCCGTCGCCGACCACCGCCACACGGTAGCCTTTGCTCTTCATCTGGCGGACGAAATCGACCTTGTTCTGCGGCAGGCATTCCGCGACGACTTCTTCGCAGCCGATCTCGCGCGCCACGCGCGCCGCAACGGGTTGGCGGTCGCCCGACACCATCGCGATGCGACGCACGCCGCTCTTGAGCAAATCGCCGAGCGACCCGCGGGCTTCCTTGCGGGTCTCGTCGCGGAGGCCGATCCAACCGATGTATTGGCCGCCGCGGGCAACGAAGATGAGGCTGAAGCCTTCGGTCTCGTTCAGGTCCACGGTCCGGGTCACGTCTTCGGCCAGACCGTTGTCCCTGAGCCATTGGGCGCGGCCGATGATCACGTCGGCGCCTTCCACCTGCGCGCGGATGCCGCGACCGGCGGTTTCCTTGAAGTTCCTGGGCTCGACGAGCGGCACGCCAACGTCGCCGGCCAGTTCGCTCAGTGCCTTGGCGGTGGGGTGGTTGCTGTACTTCTCGGCCGAGGCCGCGAGGCGGAGCAGCTCCGCGGGTTTGATGTCGCCGACCGGAGCGAGCCGGCTCACCGCGAGGCGGCCAGTGGTGAGCGTGCCGGTCTTGTCGAAAATGAAGGCGTTGATGCGGGCGGCGAGCTCGATGTCGGCCACGTTTTTGATGAGGATGCCGAGGCGCGCCGCGGCCGAGAGCGCGGCGACCATCGCGGTGGGCGACGCGAGGATGAACGCGCACGGGCAGGTCACCACCAGCACGGAGATGACGCGGTTCAGGTCGTGCGTGAAAGCCCAGACCAGCGCGCCGAGCACCAGCACCAACGGCGTGTAATAGACCATGTACTGGTCCACGATGCGCATGATCGGCAGCTTGGTTTTCTCGGCGGCGAGAATCAGTTCGCGCACGCGGCCCAGGGTGGTGTCGGTGCCAGCCTTGGTGACGCGGACTTCGAGGACGCCGGTCAGGTTCTGGGTGCCGGCGAAGACCTGGTCGCCCGGCCGCTTGTCCACGGGCAGCGATTCGCCGGTGATGTTCGCCTGGTTGAAGGAACCTTCGCCCGTAGCGATGACGCCGTCGGCGGCGACGTTGTCGCCGGGCCGGATGCGGATGACGTCACCCACCTTGAGTTCGGCGACGGCGACTTCCTCCTCCGTGCCGCCGTTGAGGAGGCGACGGGCCATGGTGGGGGTCAGTTTGATGAGCGACTCGATGGAAGCGCGCGCGCCCGCGGCGGTGCGCGTTTCGATGATTTCGCCCAGGAGCATGAAGAAGGCGACGATGCCTGCGGTCTGGTAATCGCCCACCCCGAGCGAGGTGGTGCCGGTGCCCAGCGCGGCGGCGCCTTTGCCGAACGAGGCCAGGACGGCGATCGCGACCAGCTCGTTGATGCTCAGGATGCCGCGGCGGAGATCCTGGGCCGCCGTCATGACGATTGGCGCGCCGAGGATGATCGCGCCGATCATGGCGCTGGCGCTGGCCACCATCTGGCCGCTGGCGAACAGCCAGCTCACCAGAAACGAATTCACGATGAACATCATCCCGACGAGCGTCTGCGTGAGGTGCACCGGGATGTGCTCGTGGTCGTGGCCGCAGCCTTCGCAGCGCTCGGGGTCATGACCGTGCTCCGGGTCATGATCGTGGTGATGAGGGGGCGCGTGGTGGGACGCGGATTCCTGACGGGTGAGGAGGGAAGTGACTTGCATGGCCAGCGATCTCAGGTTGCCGCGCGCGGCCGGCGAGGGCCGGGGCGGTCTGCGGAGCCGGGGTTGGGCGTCGAAAGTGTCATGCGGGACCGGCGGTTACCGTGACTCGGGCGCTTCTTTCTTGAGCGGTTCCCGACTCAACTGTAGCCGCACTTCGCGGGTTTGTCCTTCCGGGGTTTCGGAGAGGAAGAATTTTTCCTGGGCGTTGGTCATCACGCGCCCCATGCGCGCCGCGAGCAAGCGGTCTTTGAACAACATCGGATCCTTAAGGTACTCGGGCAACTGATCCTTGAACGCCCTGGCTTCCGCGCTGATGGCGGTGACGAAGCGGTTGCTGCTGCCCACGCCGCGGGCGATGATCGCATCCGCCTCGCCCTGGGCCTTGCTCGTGACCTGGTCCTGGTATCCCAGCGCGTCGCTAATCCTCTGGCTGCGCTCCTGTTCGGCGGAGTTCACGGCCTCGAACGCGGCCCGCACGTCCGCCGGGGCCTTGGTTTCCACGTCGCTGGGTTCCATGGTGATGCCCAGGTCGAGTTCGCCGGCTTTGGCCCGGAAGCGGTCCAGCACGAGGTCGCGGAAGCCGCTCTTGTCCTTGTAGAGCGCGTCCTCCGCCGTGGTGCGGGCGGAGGCGTAAAAGATCGCTTCGTTCAGGACGTTGGTCAGGAGCGCGGTGACGTTGGTGAAGCCGAAGGTGTAGCGGATCGGATCGATGATGCGGTATTTCACTGTGGCCCGCACGTGCAGGATGTTGCCATCGGCGGTGAGCGTGTAGCCGTCCGCCTCCGGGCTGAGCGAACCCCGCGGGGTCGGTTCCTCGTTGTTGGCCTCCATCTCCGGCGTGGTGGCGTACCAACCCGTCGTGGAGGTGACCGTCTGGATCTGGCCGATCGGAATCCGCACGACCTCGTTGATCGGGTACGGCCAGGCCCAATGCCAGCCGGGCTTGCGAAGTTGTTCGCTGGGCACGCCGACCGGTTTGCCGAAGCGCAGGATCACGGCCTGCTCGTTCGGCTGAACGATGAACATGCCGGAGCAAAAGAACACCAACACCAGGATCGCCATGATGAACTTGACGATCCGGAAGCTGCTGCTGAACGCCTCGGACAGCGCCTGCGAACTGGCGTCCTCCACGCCGGGTGGCGGCGGAGGCGGCGGGGGCGGCGGTTGGGACCCGGGAGATTCGGGTGTTGGAAGAATCGGGTCGCTCATGGCGTTCGGGCCTCGTTAGTTCGTGTGACCCGCCGGGAGGATCTGGCCGCGGAGCAAGTCGAACGGCGGCGTGCGCGGGTCGAGCACCAGCGTGGCCCGCTCTTTCAGCGACTGCTCCAACGCGTCGAGTTTCAGCAGGAAAACCGCCAGTTCGGTGTTTTGCTCGAAAGTCTTGAGGTCCTTGGCGGCCTTGGCCTCGGCCTCGCCGACGATCTGGCGGGCGCGGCCGTCGGCGTCGGCCAGGATTTGCTCGCGCTTCAGGTCGGCGGCGGAGCGGATGGCGATGGATTCCTTCTCGCCCTCGCCTTGGAACTGCTTCACCAACCGCTCGCGCTCGGCCTTCATCCGGTCAAATACTTTGGTGGTGATGCTCTCCGGCAGCCCGATTTGTTTGATGCCCAACAGGACGACTTCCACGCCGTGGTTGTCCGCCGCCTTGGCTTTCAACGTGGCGAGCATCTCTTTCTCGATCTCGTCAAACTTCAACGCCTTCGGATCCACAGAAATGAAGTCGCCCAACGGATGCCGGCCCACGGTGTTGTTCTTGGCGTCGCGCAACAGAATCTCCAGGTTTTGCTCGGCGCGCGCTTCCTCGCCGCCGAAGAGTTCGAGGAATTTCCGCGGGTCGTTCACGCGCCAGCCTATGAACGCCTCGATGACGATGATCCGGCCGTCGCGCGTGGTGGTTTGCTCGTACTTCTTCTCGAGGTTATGGATGCGGTTGTCGAAGCGGTGGACGTTTTGCAGCGGCCAGGGCAGGCGGGTGTAAAGCCCGGGTTTGTCGATGCTGCGCGAGTACTTGCCCAGCGTGGTGACGACCACCACCTCGGTCTGGCGCACCTGGAAGAAAAAGAGCATCGCCAGAAAGATCAACACGACCACCAGGCCGGTGGCGAGGGTGAGCGGGTTCTTGTTCATGGTTCGGTCAAAGACGGTTCGGCCAGTCAGTTCTTCTTCGGTGGCGGCAGGGTGATGTCGAGCAGGTCCTGACGAATCTTATCCTCCAAGTTCAGGATCACGACCTCGTGCGTGTTGGTGGGCACCACCACGTACTTGCGGACCGGCGCGAGCGCGCGGCTGACGGTGTCGAGGTAGGTCCGCAGGCGGTACACGTCCGGCGAGGCGTTGTAGGCGAGCACCTGGTTGGTGAACCGCGCGGCGGTGCCGGTGGCAGCCGAAGTGAGGCGGGCGCGGTACGCCTCGGCTTCGTCCACTTTGCGGCTGGCCTCGGCCTGCGCCAACGGCAGGCGCTCGGCGGCGTAGGCTTCGGCGTAGTAGTTCGTCGCCTCGCGGTCCTGCAACGCACCGAAGACCTTCTCGAATTCCGGCGCCACCTTGACGGGGGGGTGGATGCCGTGCAGGCCGACGAAAAGAATGTTCACGCCGAGTTGCAGGGCGTCGGCCCGCGCCTGGATTCGCTGGCGCAGGATCTCGGTGGCCGGGCCGCGACCCGGCCCCATGATCTCGTCGAAATCGACGCTGACCAGGTAACGGACCACTTCGCTGGTGGTGAGGTCTTTGAGCAGCGCCGCGGCGTCGGTGTGGCCGTAGGCGTAAGCCTTGAGGTCCTTGATCTGGTATTGCACCGGCAGGCTCACGGTGAGGAGGTTCACCGGCACGGCCTGCTCGCTGTTCGTGTTGCCGTTACTGTTCATGTCGCGGCTGGCCACCAGCAGGTTGAACTCCTCCTTCGCGTGCGGCTTGGACCAGAGGAGGGTGCGCTGTTTCCGGAACTCGTCGCCTTCCACGATGCCGACGGTGAAGCTCTGAATGCGGTCCGTCTGGTACCGGTACACCCGGTCGATCGGCCAGGGCCACTTGAGGTGCGGTCCG
This sequence comes from bacterium, assembly GCA_021823625.1. Lineage (GTDB taxonomy): Bacteria > Verrucomicrobiota > Verrucomicrobiia > Limisphaerales > J093 > DSVZ01. The sequence continues at coordinate 21,949 of JAKANS010000044.1, forward strand.
GGGTTGAGCACTTCCCGCCCCGCCACCGGCCGGCCGAAGCGCTCCAGCAGCGCCTGCTCGCCTGGTTCAAGAAACACGAAACAGGTGGAAAACAGCAGGATGGCCAGTTGCACCAGCACCAGCCAGACGAAGGCGCGTTCGAGGAACTTGTAGAACCAGGTTTCCGAAACCTTGAACCCGAACTGGTAATCCAGCGCCTGCGCCGCCGTGGTGATCAATCCGCCGGGCTGGCTCAGAATGCCAATCAGCCGGCTCTCGTAGAGCGGGTGCTCGGCCTGGCCTTTGACGCGTGGCCGGTAAATCTCGAAAACCAGCGTGATCAGGTTCTCCACCGCCACGAGCCCCAGCACGACGGTCAACACGCGGGCGGCGATCGGATCCACGTTCGAGTAGCCGGCCCACCCGGCGGTTTCCACGCCGGCAGTGACCACGCTCAGGACCGACCCCAGCAACAGGTAACTGGCCTGCGGGCGGAGCAACCGCTGCTTCTGGAGCCGGGCCAGCACCGCCGAGTACTTGCCGAACTGGAAAAAGATCAGCGCGAACAGGCCGTTCACCGCCATGGCCACCGTGGTTTGCTGGAGCGAACCGACCTTGTCCTCGCCCGCGTACCGCCACAGCAGATAGGCCGCGCTGCCTTGCAGCAGGCACAGGAACAACGCGAATCCCGGCACGAAGAACCGCTCGAACTGTTCCCGCGCCCGCCGGGCGGGAAAACTCTCGGCGTCCGGAGAGGCGAAGAGCGACGCGCTGGTGGCGGTCTTCTTGAGTTCGTCGAAGTCCATTCGCTCCAGCCGCTCGCGCTCTTCGAGGCGCATCTGGAAGTAACAGACCAGCGCGCCCAGGAAACCCACGCCGATGAACACGCTGGTGACGAGGCCGGTCGCCGAATTCGAGTAGCGGGCCGCCGCCGCCGCCGCCGCGCCCAGCACCAGCAGCAACAGCCAGTTGACCAGCCCCTTCTTGTGAATGCTTGGTTCCATCGCTCTAGCTCAGCTCACGATCCTGGAAAAGCAGCAGCGCCACGGACAGCATGGCCCCCAGATAACCGACACAGTATCCGAACGCCCCCGCCACGTACCGCCACGGGATGCTTTTCTCGAGGCCCAAGGCGTCCGACATCCAAAAGAGCTGCCAGTTCGGAAAAATCGTGTACAAAGCCTGCGCCCACCACTCGCCGCGCTCGGCGCGCAGGCCAAACAGGTAATCCGACATCATCCCCAGCACAAAAACCGCCGTGCACAGGGCCAGCGTCGGCAGCATGTCCAACCGCGTCGAACAGGCCAGGGCCACCCCGGCCAGCACCCAAACGGCGAACAGGATCAACACCGACGCCGGGATCAATTGCCAGTCCACCACCTGCGGCGTGCCGACGAACTTCTCCACCTTCGTCAAAAAGGCCACGTACAGGAAGGCCAGCGTGGTCAGCACACAGGCCGCCGCCACCGCGTCCGCCACGAACACCCGGTCCAGAAAGTAGTTGGTGAATCCGCCGATGAGATACGCCAGCGCCAGGGCACCGAAGTACAGCGCCAGCGACTGCGTGTCGGTGTCCCCGTAGGCATCGAACGCCATCCGGCTGGCGAGCAGCGCCGCCACGGCGTTGAAGAACGTCAGGACCGTCAGCGCGCCGGCCAGACCGGCGTATTTGGCCAGCACGAACTGCACGCGGCTCACCGGCTTGGCCAGCACCGCCAGCGCGGTGCCGGTGCGGATTTCGTGGGCGACCGACGTGGACGCGCTCAAGACCGCCCCGACCAGCCCGGTCAACAACATCACCGCCAGCACACTGTCCTTCACCATCTTCGGGTCGTCGCCGAAGCCGAAGTACGGCACCGCCGCGAGAAACACGCTGAAACCTCCGGAGACGGTCATCAGCAGCAGGAAAACCGGCTGCCGGACCAGCTCCATAAAGGTGTTGCTCGCTATGGTCAGGAACTGTCGCATTCCAAAAATATGAGCCGGCAAGCCTAAACGCGCCCGGCTCGAATGCAAACCGTTATTCCCCGGTCTCCCCTCGGTCCGTGGCTGTCGCGCGAGGGTGTAGCCCAGCCGGGCGCGGCTGAAAACTGTGCGTCTGACGGCACAAACTGTGCATCCGACGGCACAGAAAACGACGCCGGTGCGACCTCGAACCGCGCCCGCACCTACGGCTTCGGCTTGCGACCAGGCCCGTTTGCCACAGATTCTACGCGCGTGCCACCCGCGCCCCCAACCATCCGCCGCGATGCCGCCGCCGCGCCGTATCCGGACCGCGCCGCGGATCGGGATCGCTGGATTCTCGCGCGTCGCGGGCCGCGCCCGGCGCACGACCTGCGGCAACCGCACGCCGCTTTCGTAGAAACCGAGCGCGCCGCCAATGGCGAAATCGTGCCGGTCCTCACCGTTCTCCTCACCAGCCGGGAGTGTCCGTGGCGCTGCCTGATGTGCGACCTGTGGCAGTTCACCGTCGAGGGCAACATCCCGCCCGGCGCCATCGCGGGCCAACTGCGCGCGGCGCTGGCGACCACGGCCGGGGCCACGCCCCGGCCACGGCAACTCAAATTGTATAACGGCGGCAGTTTCTTCGATCCGCGCGCAATTCCCCCGGCGGACTATCCCGCCATCGCGGCCCAAGCGGTGGGCTTCGACCGTGTCATCGTCGAATGCCATCCGACGCTGGTCGGCCGGCGAACACTCGCATTCCAGGACTCGCTCGCCACCCAGGCAGCGGCGGCGAACCGCGTCACCCCGGCCCTCGAAGTGGCGATGGGATTGGAGACCGCCCACCCCGGCGTGCTGGCGCGACTGAACAAGCGCCTGACGCTGGACGGCTTCCGCCGCGCGGCGGACTTCCTGCGCGAACACGGTCTGGCCTTGCGCGTCTTCATCCTGGTCAAGCCGCCCTTCCTGAGCGAACCCGAAGCCCTGGAATGGGCCTGCCGCTCGCTGGACTTCGCGTTCGACGGCGGCGCTTCGGTCGCTGTTTTGATCCCGCCCCGCCCCGGCAATGGCGCGCTCGAAGCGCTGGCGGCGGCCGGCGATTTCGCGCCGCCCAAATTCGCGACCCTGGAGGCCGCGCTCGCTTACGGCGTTGGTTTGCGGCGCGGACGCGTTTTCGCCGATCTGTGGGACCTGGAACGGTTCGCCGATTGCCCGGCCTGTTTCGCCGCGCGCCAGGAACGGCTGGTACGCACCAACCACGAACAAATCGTACAGGCTGGCCCAGCTTGCCCGGTTTGTGGCAGCGCACAACCAGCGGCCTTGTGAGCGCAGCCAACTGATCCCATGCCTGCGGATTTCGACCTCGCCATTGTTGGCTCCGGTTTCGCCGGGGCCTTGACCGGCATGATCGCCCGGCGTCTGGGGCGCTCGGTTTTGATGCTCGAACGCGGGCGGCACCCGCAGTTCGCGATCGGCGAATCCTCCACGCCGCTGGCGAACGTGCTTTGGGCGGAGTTGACCCGTCGCTACGACCTGCCGACGCTGGCGCCTTTGGCCAAACACGGTCCGTGGCGGCACGCGCATCCGGAGATCGCCTGCGGGCTGAAACGAGGGTTCAGCTTTTTCCATCACCGGTTCGGCGAGGCGTTCGCCGACAATGCCGCGCGCGACCGTCAGTTGCTCGTGGCGGCCAGCACCCACGACGATGAGGCGGACACGCACTGGTACCGACCCGACTTCGACGCGTTCCTGGTGGACGAAGCCCGCCGGCTCGGCGTCGAGTACCTGGACGAAACCACGCTGGACGCGCCGGACTTTGTGGGCGGCCTCGTCGCCTTGACCGGCCAGCGTCACAGCCAGCAAGTGAAAGCCACGGCGCGGTTCGTGGTGGATGCGTCGGGGCCGCGCGGTTTTCTGTTTCGCGGGCTGGGTTTGCCGGAAGGCCGATTTAACACTGTCCCACCCACGCAAGGGTTGTACACGCACTTTGCGGACGTTGCCCGGTTTGGCGATCTGCTCGCGGCGGGAAACGGGTCGGGTGGCGAACTGCGAGACACCCCGCCGTTCCCGGTGGACGACGCGGCGCTGCATCACGTTTTCGACGGCGGCTGGATCTGGGTGTTGCGGTTCAGCAACGGCCTGACCAGCGCCGGCGTGGCCGCCCGCGACGACGTAGCGTCTGATCTGCGCTTCGCCGAAGGAGCCCCGGCCTGGGAGCGGTTGCTGACGAGGCTGCCGTCGGTGCGCGCCCAGTTCGAGCCGGCGCGGGCCACGCGGTCGTTCGTGCACGCGCCGCGGCTGCCGTTTCTTTGCGACGTGGTGAGCGGGCCGAACTGGGCCCTGCTGCCGTACGCGACGGGCTTCATCGATCCGCTGCTCTCGACCGGTTTTCCGCTCACGCTGTTCGGCATCGGCCGGTTGGCGGCGGCGCTCGAACGTGGCCTGGGCACGCCGGCGTTCCGGGAAGACTTGGACGAGTACGGCCGCCAGACGCGGGCCGACCTGCTCGCCGCGGAACGGTTGGTGGGTGGTTTGTACGCCGCGATGGCTGCCCCGCCGTCCTTCACTGCGCTGGCGCTGTTGTACTTTGCAGCCGCGAGTTTCAGCGAGGTGACCCGCCGACTCGGCCGGCCGCACCTCGCGCCCGGTTTCCTGCTGCACCGACACCCGCAGTTCGGCCCCGCGGTCGCGCGCTGCTGCGCCCTGGCCCGGAGCTTCCGCACCGCCGGCGGTTTCGGCGCCGCGCAACGGGAGGAGCTTCTCGCCGCGGTGCGATCCGCCATCGAGCCGTTTAACTTGATGCGCCTGGGCGATCTCAGCCGGCGGAATTGGTACCCGGTCAGGCCGGAGGATTTCCTGGCCGCCGCCCCGCGACTGAACCCGCCCGCTGTCGCCGGGCCGACACCGCCAGCCGTGACGCCGGCCTGAATCGCACCCGCCTGCGCGGGACAAAAAAGGGCGATAGAAAGTCAAGAAACGCCAAGCTTCGGCCGCGCCGGTGCCTACACTCGGCCTTTACATGGCGGCGACGTTTTGCGAACCGAAGCAGGGTGCCATTGTGCGGACCTTGCGCCGGTGCCTGCTTTTTTCGGGGTCGCCCACGGCCTTGTTGGAGCGGGTGGCGGCAATCACGGTGGCGAAGAACCTCCGGGCGGGCGAATACGTTTTTCACGAAGGTTCGCCGGTCCATGGCATTTACGTGGTTCTGCGGGGGGCGATCAAAGTCCACCGCGTCAACCCCCTCGGCCGTGAGCAGGTGATTCACGTTTTCCGGCCGTTCGAGTCGTTCGCCGAGGAATCGCTCGTGTCGCTCGGCGGCCATCCGGCCTGCGCCAGCGCGACCGAGACGTCGGCGGTGCTGCTGGTGCGCAAGGCGGAGTTCCTGGCGTTGCTGCGGCGCCAGCCGGAACTGGCGTTGGGCGTGCTGCGGTCGCTGAACCACCACGTGCAAATCCTGGTGAACCTGTTGGACGACCTGACGCTCAAAGACGTGAAGACGCGGCTGGCGAACTGGTTGCTCGAACGCTGCCCCGATCCGGCGAGCCGCGAGCCGGTCTGCATCCGGCTTCCGTCCACGAAACGCGTGTTGGCGGCGGAACTCGGAACGGTGAGCGAAACCCTGTCGCGCACGGTGGCCAAGCTGCGCGACCAGAAGCTGCTTTCGGTGCAGGGCGACACGGTTACCCTGCTGTGCCCGCACCGGCTCACGCGGCTGTTTCGGCCGGCCGTCCCGCTCGAGACGGAGGGCGGGCCCGGTCTTTGGAGCCACCCATGAAGCCGGCGGGACGGACGGTTGGCCGTACGGTCCGGCGCGGGCGGACGGGGGGCAATTTCGATTAGTCCAATTGAGGAACGAACTTGACTAGGTGCAGTCATTCAAATAGGTGCAGGGGATGCTTTCCGGCCTGCAGGGCCGGTTTTGTGGAATGCAATAGAACCAACTGAAACGAACTATGTTGAGACGAAACCTGACCCCCCGAGGACTGCTCCTCCTCGGGGTTATGGCGCTAGGTGGCCTCAGTGCCTGGGCGAGCGAGGCAGACATCAATATCCCCGACCTGACGAAAGTGACTTTCGACGGGCTGGGGGGCATGAAGGGGACGACCCTCATGTACTTCGGCATCCTGATCTGTGCCATTGGAGCCATTTTCGGCCTGGTGCAATACAAACAGACCAAGGCGCTGCCGGTGCATGACAGCATGGGCAAGGTGTCCAACACGATCTGGGAAACCTGCAAGACCTACCTGTTCACCCAGGGCAAATTCCTCGCCATCCTCTGGGTGCTCATCGCCGTCTGCATGATCTATTATTTCATGGGCCTGCAGCATGACAGCGTCGGCAAGGTGATCATCATCCTGCTGTGTTCGATTCTCGGCATCCTCGGTTCCTATGGTGTGGCCTGGTTCGGCATCCGGATCAACACCACCGCCAACTCCCGCACCGCCTTCTCCGCCCTCAAGGGCAACCCGCTGGCCACCCTCGGCATCCCGCTGCGCTCCGGCATGAGCGTCGGCCTGCTGCTCGTCGCGGTGGAGTTGTTCTTCATGATCTGCATTCTGGTGTTTCTCAAAGATCTGGCCGGGCCGTGCTTCATCGGCTTCGCCATCGGTGAATCGCTCGGCGCCTCGGTGCTGCGCATCTGCGGCGGCATCTTCACCAAGATCGCCGACATCGGCTCCGACCTGATGAAGATCGTCTTCAAGCTGCCCGAGGACGACCCGAAGAATCCCGGCGTGATCGCGGACTGCACCGGTGACAACGCCGGCGACTCCGTCGGGCCGACAGCGGACGGTTTCGAGACCTACGGTGTGACCGGCGTGGCGCTGATCGCGTTCCTCGCCCTCGCCCTGGCGGCCAACCCGGCCATCTGCGCGACGCTCATCATCTGGCTGTTCGTCATGCGCGCGTTGATGATCGTGACTTCGCTGGTGTCCTACTTCACCAACGAAGTGATCAGCAAGGCCATGTTCGGGGGCAAGAAAGACTTCGACTTTGAAGCCCCGCTGACCCACCTCGTCTGGATCACCTCTGCCGTCTCCATCGCCATCACCTTCGTCGCCAGCAAACTGCTGCTCGGCAAGGAATCGGGCATCAACCCGGACCTGTGGTGGGTGCTTTCGATCATCATCAGTTGCGGCACGGTGGCGGGCGCACTCATCCCCGAGTTCACCAAGGTCTTCACCAGCACCAACTCGCGGCACGTCAAAGAAGTGACCAACTGCTCCAAACACGGCGGCGCGTCGCTGAACATCCTCTCCGGCTTTGTGGCCGGCAACTTCTCCGCCTTCTGGATGGGCCTGGTCATCATGCTGCTCATGGCCGTGTCCTACCACTTCTCGCAGAACCCCGCTCTGCTCGGCATCATGCCGGAGAAGTTCAAGTTCGCCGCGCCGATCTTCGCGTTTGGCTTAGTGGCGTTTGGCTTCCTCGGCATGGGGCCGGTCACCATCGCGGTGGACAGCTACGGACCCGTGACGGACAACGCGCAGTCGGTCTATGAACTGAGCCAGATCGAAGGGCGCAAGGGCATCCGGGAAGAGATCAAGAAAGACTTCGGCTTCGACCCCGACTTCGAGAATGCCAAGTATCAACTCGAAAAGGGCGACGGCGCGGGCAACACCTTCAAGGCCACGGCCAAACCGGTGCTCATCGGCACGGCGGTCGTGGGCGCCACCACGATGGTGTTCGGCATCATCATTCTGCTGGAGAACCTGTTCGGTAACGTTGTCACCAAGCTCTCCATCGTGCAGCCGGAGATCATTCTCGGCCTCATCATGGGCGGTTCGGTGATTTACTGGTTCACCGGCGCCTCCTGCCAGGCGGTTGTGACGGGGGCCTATCGCGCGGTAGTTTATATCAAGGAGCACATGAAGCTCGACTCCAAGACCGCTTCCGACAAGGACAGCAAGGAAGTCGTCCGCATCTGCACGGAATACGCGCAGAAGGGCATGTGGAACATCTTCATCGTGATCTTCTGCTTCGCGCTCGCGCTGGCCTTCTTCAATCCGTATTTCTTCATCGGTTACCTGATCGCCATCGCGTTCTTCGGCCTGTTCCAGGCCATCTTCATGGCCAACGCCGGTGGCGCCTGGGACAACGCCAAGAAGATCGTGGAAGTCGATCTCCGCCAGAAGGGCACCGACCTGCACGCCGCCACCGTCGTGGGCGACACGGTGGGCGATCCTTTCAAAGACACCTCGTCCGTGGCGCTGAACCCGGTGATCAAGTTCACCACGTTGTTCGGTTTGCTGGCTACCGAGATTGCGGTCTCGATGATCCAAAAGGAACAGTTGGCGGTGAACCCGGCCAGTTCCGCGTTGCGCCTGACGATCGGCATCGTCCTGTTCGTGGTGGCGCTGGTCTTCGTCTATCGGTCGTTCTACGGCATGCGCATCCCGGAAGAGAAGTAAGCCCGGACGACCACAGTTTCGCGAAGCGAGTCCCGAGCAATCGGGACTCGCTTTTTTGGGGGGCGGAGAACGTCCGCGCCGATCCGCGCTCGCCCTGCGCCTGGCCCGATCCCGGACGCCGGGTGAAGACTCTGCCAGCCGGTCGGCACGAGTTCGTGCGGAGGCGACGCCTTTGCCGCTTTAGCGATGAGCGCCCTCACGCCGGCGCGAAGCTCGGCCCCGGCGTTCCTCGCGGTGGGGGGCACGAACGGCACGCCGGGTTACACGATCTGGCCGCCCAGGCTGACGGCGTCGGGGTTCCCCGTTTTATACATGATCCGCGGCCCGCGCGGCAACAAGTCGAATTACGCGGGCAGACCGTTCGTTTCTGGAAATGCGCGCCCCTGCCGTTTCGCCATTTACTCGCGCGGACGGCTGTGGCTATGCTCGCGGTCATGATCCATGTCGGCATCGGGTATGACGTTCACCGGTTGGTGGAAGGGCGGAAGCTCTTCCTCGGCGGGGTGGAAATCCCACACAGCAAAGGCTTGGAAGGCCACTCCGACGCCGACGTGCTGATTCACGCGCTCTGCGACGCGTTGTTTGGCGCGATGGGCATGGGCGACATCGGCACATTCTTTCCCAACACTGACGCCCGCTGGACGAACGCGTCCAGCATCACCTTCCTCCACGAAGCGGTGCGGATCCTGCAACTGCACAGCGGACGGGTTGTCAACGTGGACACCACGCTGATCGCCCAGGAACCCAAGCTCACCCCGCACATGCGGACCATGAAGCACAAGCTGTCCGAGGCGCTCGAAATCCATCCCGAGCGGGTGGCGATCAAGGCCACCACGAATGAAGGCCTGGGCTTCATCGGCCGCGGCGAAGGCATCGCCGCCATGGCGGTGGCCAGCGTGGACTTGCCGCGTTAGGCGGGCCGCGGCGATCGCATGTCCGCCAAAGCCGAGATCGGCTGGAAAGGCCGCACGCCCGAGGGCGAGCGCCGCGAGGTGTACGTGCGGCACGTCGGTGGCGAGTGGCGTTTCCACGTGCGCGGGCGCCGTTTCGAGGAATGGCAACCGCTGCCCGATCCGCCGCTCGAGGATTGGCTGGAATTGCTCGATGCCGTGGAGCGCCGGGTCCAACGCCGCTTGCTCCGCCCCGAAGAACCCGCCCGCATTCGCAAATGGATCCGCGAGCGGTTCCCCGAATCGAGCCGGTAGCGGGCGGCTTGGCGACGCGAACAGGCAAGGGAACCGCCCTCGATTAGCCGCCCTGGCCGGGGGCCGTTTTTCAACCTTCTTTTCGCTTCCAGGCCTGGCCGATCATTCGACCTGAGAACACTCCGGTCCTCGCCCGAGCGCAACGCGGTCTTGACGAAGCGCGGCTGTTCGGGCGATGAACCTCGCATCGCCACCGTGCTGCCCTGAAGGCATTCGGTCATCGTCCGCCTGCGCTGCGCGTTCCGCCCCGTGGCGGATGAATCCATGGTCTGGACCCAGCATTACGACCCGCTCGGCCACCCGGTGCTCTCGACCGTGGTGGCCGCGGTTCCGGTCGTGACCCTGCTGGGCTGCCTGGCTGGCCTGCGGATTCGCGTGCACTTCGCTGCGGCACTGGGCCTCGCCGCCGCCCTGGCGGTCGCAGTTTTCGCGTATCGGATGCCGCCCGCGATGAGCCTGGCCACCGCGCTTTACGGCGCCGCCTACGGCGTGTTCCCCATCGGCTGGATCATCCTGAACGTGATCTTCCTCTACCAGCTCACGGTGAAAAAGGCGTTGTTCGAAGTGTTGCGCAACAGCCTCGCCAGCGTGACGCCCGACCCGCGCATTCAGGTGATTCTGATCGCGTTTTCGTTCGGCGCGTTCATCGAAGGTCTGGCCGGCTTCGGCACGCCGGTGGCCATCACGGGGGCGCTGCTGATCCAGCTCGGGTTTCGGCCGCTGCAAGCCTCGTGTCTGGCGCTGATCGCGAACACCGCCCCGGTCGCGTTCGGCTCGCTCGGCATTCCCATCACCACGCTGAGCCAGGTCACCGGCATGGACGCGCTGGCCCTGTCCAAGATGGTGGGGCGGCAACTGCCGTTCTTTTCGCTGATCGTCCCGGCGTGGGTCTGCCTGGCCTTCGCGGGGTGGCGCGGCTTGCGCGGCGTGTGGCCCGCGGTGCTCACCGCCGGCATGGCGTTCGCGGTCCCGCAATTCCTGGTGTCGAACTTCCACGGCCCCTGGCTGGTCGATATCGTGTCGGGCGCCTGCTCGATCGGGGCGTTGGTGGTGCTGCTTCGCCGCTGGCAACCGCGCGACCCCTGGCAACCCGCAGCGGCAGCGGCTGCCCGCCCCGCGACGCAGTTGCATTCGCGCGCCGAGATCTTCCGCGCCTGGCGGCCGTGGGTTTTGTTGACGACCTTTCTTTTTATTTGGGGGCTGCCGGCGGCCAAGAATTTCCTGGACGGCAAAGCGGCTTGGACCGCGCCGGTAAAGGTCGTGATCGCGCCCGAGTTCGCCATGCCAGGACTTCACGAGCTGGTCCAGCGCAGCCCGCCGGTGGCGCCGGAGAACAGCCCGCCGGAAAACGCGGTGTTTCGGCTCAACTGGCTTTCGGCCACCGGCACCGGCATCTTGTTCGCCGCGCTGCTGGCGGGCGCGTTGATGAAATTCACCGCGCGCGAACTGGTCCGCGCTTACGCGGAGACGTTCTGGCGGGTACGCTATTCCTTGCTCACCATCGCCGCGATGCTCGCGCTGGGCAACGTCACCAAGTACTCCGGCACCGACGCCACGCTCGGCCTGGCGATGGCCCGGACCGGTGCGTGGTATCCGTTCTTCGGCACGCTGCTGGGCTGGTTGGGCGTGGCGCTCACCGGCTCGGACACGGCGTCGAACGTTCTCTTCGGCAGTCTCCAAAAGATCACCGCCGAGCAAGCCGGCCTCAGTTCGATCCTGATGGGGGCCGCGAACAGCGCCGGCGGCGTGATGGGCAAAATGATCGATGCGCAAAGCATCGTTGTCGCCAGCACGGCGACCGGTTTTCACGGCCAGGAAGGCGCGATCCTGCGGGGCGTTTTCTGGCACAGCCTGGCCCTGGCGACGTTGGTCGGCATCCTGGTTTACCTCCAGGCGACGGTGCCACCGTTCACCGGGATGGTCGTGAAGTGAAGCGACCCTCACCAGCCGGCGCCGAGTCGGCTTTACACACTCTACAACGGCACGAAACGGCGGGGTGCTTACTCCCTGACGTGCTCCTGCTCTGCAAGCGGAAACGGAGCCGACACGGGAGTCGTCGAACGCAGCCGGGATCGATCGCCGGTCACCGGTCGCGGGGCAGATAGCCTTCGCCGCGGCCGAGCTTGTCGTACCAGGTAAACTTGGGTTCCTCGACGTTTGTAATGGGTAAAAGGGTCTGAAGTGTGTTAAAGTGCCCGCCATATTATGCTACCAGAGAAAGTGTTTCATCAGATTTTGGCGCCGGGCGAAAGCTGGCGGGTTCAACAAGTGGATTACGTGGAGAAGGAAAGCAAAGGGTTGATTCGGGTGGGGGAAACCCCGGCGTGGTGGCAGGCGGAGTCTTGTCCGCACTGCCACGCCCCATCGGTGGGCGGCTACGACCCGGCGCCGCGGCGAACCTGGCGGCATCTGAACGGATGCCAGTTGCAAGCGGAAATCGTCTGCGCCCGGCCGCGCGGCCAAGGCCAAGAATGCAAAAAGTTTATACGGTGCCTGCACCCTGGGAAGGGCGCAGCCGGGGACTGACCCAGGAGTTTGAAGCCTGCGCCCGGACACGGATGCGGGCGATGCCGGTGAGCCAGGCCGGAGAGATTTGGGGCGAGACCGAGCGGAAATTGTGGCGGGCGCTCTTTGCGCCCGGGGACGCGGCCTGGGCGGGAGGTTCGCGCGGAGGATGAAATGGGTCAGGGCCGCCACCAACGCCAAGTTGAGGTTGCCGAGCAGCAGCACCAGGTCGCCCACCACGGCGCGCAAGTAAGCGACCCGTTCGGGCGCGAGCCAGTATTCGCGGTGCGGCACGTTCATCAAACTGGCGGGGAGAATCATGACCAACCAGCGCAACGCGGGAAACCCCAGCCCCATCAAGGCCAGCAACACGATTTGCCCGAGCAAGAAACTCGAGCGCGACACCAGACGCCCGCCCACGCCGTCCAGCCCGAAGTGTGTCACGACGTGTTCGGGCAACTGGGGGTAAAGCCAGACGAGATCTGCCGCCGCGGCCAACAACAGCCCAGCCAACACGGCCAGATGAATCGAAGAACGCGTCATGTCAGCGGTCTGGGAGGGAGGGCCGTTCAGCCAGGACTTGGCGAAGCCGGCGCGGGATCGTTGGGGTCCTCACTGGCAGCGGCGCCTTTCCGGCGCTGGACGGCCTGGCGGAGGAGGTATTCAATCTGGCCGTTCGCGCTGCGCAATTCGTCCGCCGCCCAGGCTTCGAGCTCTTTCCAAAGCCGGGCGTCGATCCGCAACAGAAATGCTTTGCGCGACTCCATGATCACGACGCCTCGACCGGGCCGAGGGCGAGCGTACGGTTGACTTGCCGGATGAACGCTTCCGGATCGTCTGGTGTAATCACCGCCCGGCGCTCGCTCCATTCCAAGACGACCGAGCGTTTCGGGTCCGTCGCGTAAAGGCGATAGCGGCCCAACCGCTTGTTCCAATACCAGCCGCTGAAGGAGAAGAAACCGCCGTTGCCCCAGAATCGCACGGAGCCTCGCGTGGCTTCCGGGTCGAACCGCGCCGACCGCAGCCCGCGCAAGCTGACGCGGGTGGACCAGAGCAAGCGCCGCACCCAGAGCGTTTCTCCTGAAACCAGGTAACCGCGAATGGTGAACAGCGCGCAGCCCATCGCGATCGCGAGCAGAATCAGGCCGGCGGGCTGACCAATCTGGCGGGGGATTGGGGCTTGCGTGCTCAACCCGAAGGCGATGGCCAGGCACAGGATCGTCATGCCGATGCTCAGGGTGAGGAGCAAGCCGCCCCAGGGGGCGGCGAACTCGCGGCGTTCCACGGGCTCGGCCGACGGGAGGGTGGAGTGCTCGTTCATGGGAGTGGAGATCGCTGATGCGGCGGCCACTCTCAGGAGTACAACGTCCCGGTGTTCACCACCGGATGGACCTCGGCCTCGCCGCACAGCACGACCATCAGGTTGCTCACCATGGCGGCCCGGCGCTCGTCGTCGAGGGCCACGACGTGTTTTTCGGCCAGTTCCTTCAACGCCATGTCCACCATGCTCACGGCGCCGTGCACGATCTTCTGCCGCGCGGCGATGACGGCCTCGGCCTGCTGGCGACGCAGCATGGCCTGCGCGATTTCGGGCGCGTAAGCGAGGTGCGTGAGCCGCGCTTCCTCGACGATCACGCCGGCCTTGTTGAGCCGTTCCTGCAACTCGTGCGTGAGCGCCTGCGACACTTCGTCCATGCCGCTGCGAAGCGTGGTTTCGTTTTCCTCCCCGTGGTCGTAGGCGTACTGGCTGGCGAGGTGGCGCACGGCGGATTCGCTCTGGACGGTCACGTAGTTTTCGTAGTCGTCCACGTCGAACATCGCCTGGGCGGTGTCTTCGACGCGCCACACCACGACGGCGGCGATCTCGATGGGGTTGCCGCGCTTGTCGTTCACCTTGAGCTTGTCGCCGTTGAAGTTCCGCGCCCGCAGCGAAATCTTCATGCGCGAAGTCTTCTTGGTCGGGGCGTGGGCGCCTTTCTCGCCGGTCTTGGCCGCCGCCGCCGCTGCCTGAAACTGCATCGCCATCGACTGGCCGTTGGTGTAAAATGGATTGCCCCAATGGAACCCGCTGCGGCGGACGGTGCCTCTGTACTCGCCGAACAGCACCAGCACCCGCGCCTCGTTCGGCTGGAGCGTGAAGAAACCGAACAGCGCGACGATCCCGACGATGATCATCAAGATCGCCGCGACGAACCACAGCCAGTACGGCTGGTTCTGGTGTTGCACCCCGGCGGCGAGAGACCAGATGAGCAAGGCCGGCCCGCCGAGGATCAGCAGGAGTTCCAAGGGCAACATGGGCCAACCGTTCAGCACGCGGACCGCGCGTTCTTTGTTGGGACTCTGGGTCGTGGTCTTCATGGGATTTCTTTCATCTTCACCGCATATCGTGGTGATATCATATTGAAATCCGACGACGGTGCAAGCGAAATTGCGTCGGTCAGGGCGGGTGACTGAAACGCGCGACAAGAAACAAGCGGTGGTCGTAATGGCTTTTCCCGGCACGACCCTCGACGCCCCGGACCGGTACGCGCTGGAGTTGGTGCAGGAGGCGTGCAGCGATCTGGGTTCGCGGCTGTTCCTGCGCCTCCGCGAAAAATTGGGCCTGGCGTACTTCGTGGGCGCGCAGAACTTCCTGGGCTTGGTGCCCGGCTATTTCGCGTTCTACGTGGGCACGGCTCCGGAGAAGGCGGAACAAGTCGAACAGGAACTGCTGGCCGAAACGGCGCTGTTGCGCGCGGAAGGACTCACCGCCGAGGA
>JAKANS010000228.1 GCA_021823625.1 bacterium
TGAAGTACACGCGATGGCGATAGCTGACAGCGATGACCCGTTCGATCAGCGGCATCGGCCCAGTGTGCGGGCAAAGCCGGCAGGGTTTCGAGCGCGAACCGATTTCGCGAACCGCCGCGATCGTGCTTGTGAAATGCCGCGGCGCGTGCCACTACCAAGACCGTCCCAACCAGCGACCCCGATCTGTATGCACGCCCCGCCCTGGCATTCGAAGAGCGGCGATTCCGTCCGCCGGCCGGTGCGCTCACGTCGGTCTGCCGGCATTGACAGCCGGAAGCGCCGGCGAGGGTTTTTCGATTACGGCCCGTGCGATGTCTCTGCCTATCTTCCCGCCATGACCGCAACCAACCGCATTCCCTCCGACGACTGGAGGCTTGAGTTTCGCCGGCAGCCGACGGCAGCGTTTCTTTTAGGGAGCGCAACGCAATCCGCTTCCTCTGCTGGTTGCCGACTCAACTCAGTGCATCCCGAAGTTGTCGGCGCGCCGATGATTTGGTCGCGCTTCGCACCTTCAAATTGGGGACGCGCCCGTCCCAACTGACCTGACCATTCCCACCCTGACGCGTATGGAAATCCTGATCCTCATCCCCATCGGTCTGGTTGTGCTGTTGTTTTGGGCGGTTATCGGCCTCGGGCTAGTGCGCGGCCGCGTCAACCGGCTCGAAACGGAAATCGAGACGCTGAAGGCTCGGCTCGCGATTCTGGTTTCGCCCCAACGGCCCGAAGCGGAACCGGCCCAGACGGCGCCCAATCTGCCTCTCTCCAACCTCAGCGAAACGCTGGCGCGGCGCGCCGAATCCCGTCCCGGCACGCCCGTCGCGCCGCCACCAACCCTTTCGACCTTGCCTGTTTTCGTCGCGCAATCGGCCGCACCGGCGATGCCCCAGTCCACACCGGCGCCCAGCGCACCGCTGGCTCCGGTGCCGCCGTTGACCGCGCTGCCCGCGCCGGCGCCGGTCTTCGCGGAAGCCGCAGTAGCGGAAGGCAGCCGGTTCGGCGGTCTGAATCTGGAGCAGTTCATGGGCATCAAGTTGTTTGCCTGGATCGGCGGATTCGTCGCTTTCCTCGGCGTGGCGTTCTTCGTGAAGTACTCGTTCGATCAGGGCTGGATTTCGCCGCAATTGCGCGTAGTCGCCGGATTCCTCATCGGCCTCGGACTGCTGATCGGCGGCGCGCTGCTCAAACGCAAAGCCTACCAGGTCACGGCTCACGCGCTCTGCGGCGCGGGCGTGGTCATCCTGTACGCGGACACTTTCGCCGCGCGGGCTTACTACGACTTGATCGGCTATTCCACCGCCTTTGTGTTGATGATCCTGGTCACCGTGACGGCGTGTCTCCTGGCCATTCGCCTGCCGGCAATGGTGGTCGCCGTGCTGGGTCTCCTGGGAGGATTCCTCACGCCCGTCCTCCTGGGCTCGAACGTGGACCGCCCGCTGGGTCTGTTCGGCTACATCGCAATTCTCGACCTCGGACTGGTGGCGGTGGCGCTCCAGCGGCGCTGGCATTTTCTGGTGGCGATGGCCGCGGTCGGCACGGTGCTGATGCAACTCGGTTGGGCGGCGAAGTTCTTCACCGTCGAGAAAGTTTCGACCGCGCTCGCGATCTTCGCCGTGTTCAACGCCCTGTTTCCGGGCACCTTCGTGCTGGCCCGGCGCACGAAACAGGCCAGCGACTGGTGCGCCGGCGCGGCGGCGGGCATGCCTTTTGTGACGTTCGCGTTCGTGCTGTGGCTGCTCAGTTACCGCGAACTGGGCGTGCGGCCTGGCATGATCTACTCGTTCCTGCTCGTCGCCGATCTATCTCTGCTCGCGCTGGTCTTGCTGCGGCCGTCGTGGAATCACGCTCACTTGGCAGCGGGTGCGGCCACGTTCTTTGTGCTCTCGGTTTGGACGTTCGGCCACCTTCAGGTGGAATTGCTGAACTGGGCGTTGGGTGGCTACCTCGGCTTTGCGCTGTTGCACTCGGTGTTCCCACTGGTCCTGCAACGAATCCATCCCGACGCCGGGCGCGTCTGGCCCGCGCACCTGTTCCCACCGCTGGCGTTGGTGCTGGTGCTGCTGCCGATGTTCCGCGAACTGGCGGTGCCCTGGCTGGTCTGGCCGGTGGTGCTCTTGGTGGACGCGCTGGCGATCAGCCTGGCGCTGCTCACCGGCGCGTTGCTCGCGGTCCTCGCCGTGCTGGCGCTGACGGTGGCCGTGACAGCGGTGTGGATTCTTCAGGTGCCCGCCGAAGTAACCACGCTGCCTTCGCTGCTCATCGTAGTGGGCGGCTTTGCGCTGTTTTTCTTCATCGTAGGCCTGACGCTCGCGGACCGGATTCTCGCGAAACTGGAAGCCGCCGCCAGCGGTCCGGCCGATGCCCCGCCGGTACCAAGCTGGCTCAACCTGAAAGGCGACCGCACGCTGGCGCTCGCGCAAATCCCGGCCTTCGCCGCCATCCTGCCGTTCCTGCTACTGATCATGGCGGTCTCGCGGCTGCCGCTGGTGAACCCCACGCCCGTCTTCGGCCTGGCGCTGGTACTGGTCGCGATGCTGCTCGCGACGGCGCGGCTGCTGCGCGTGGACTTGCTCGTGCCGGTGGGGCTGGGCTGCGTGCTGGCGCTCGAATGCGCCTGGCACAACACCCGGTTCGCCGTGGAAGCCGCTGGATCCACGCTGACCTGGAACCTGGCTTTCGCCGCCATTTTCATGGCCTACCCATTTGTGTTTCGGGCAGTGTTCACGGAGCGGATTCTACCTTGGGCCACCGCCGCGTTGTCCGGGCCGCTGCACTTCTTCCTGGTCTATCGCGTGGTCAAGCTGGCCTGGCCGAACGAGGTCATGGGCCTGCTGCCGGCGGCGTTCGCCGTACCGATGCTCGGCGCACTGGCCTACGTGCTGCGTGGGCTGTCGGTGACCGGTCAGAACCGCGTGCGGCTGCTGGCCTGGTTCGGGGGCAGCGCGCTGTTCTTCATCACGCTGATCTTCCCGGTCCAGTTCGACAAACAATGGCTCACCGTGGGCTGGGCGCTCGAAGGCGCGACGCTGCTGTGGCTGTTCCATCGGGTGCCGCACCCGGGCCTGCGCGGCCTGGGTGGGGTGCTGCTCGCAGTGGCGTTCGCCCGGCTGGCGCTGAACCCGGCCGTGCTCGAGTACCACGCGCGCAGCGGAACGCCGATCCTGAACTGGTTCCTGTACAGCTACGGGATCGTCACGGCGAGTCTGCTGGCGGGTGCACGCCTGCTTGCACCGCCGCGGAACGTGGTGTTCCGCGTGAACACGCCACCCGTGCTTTATACACTCGGCGCGGTGCTGGCGTTCCTGTTGTTGAACATCGAGATCGCCGACTACTTCTCCACTGGCTCGACGCTGTCATTCGACTTCAACGCCAGCCTGGGCCAGGACATGGCGTACTCGATCGCCTGGGGCCTGTTCGCCTTTGTGCTGCTGGCGCTCGGGTTCAAGACCGCCAGCGCGGGCGCCCGCTACGGCGGCCTGGGGCTGCTGGTGGTCACGCTGCTGAAGCTGTTCCTGCACGACCTCTGGCGGCTGGGCGGGCTCTACCGGGTCGGCTCGCTCATCGGACTTGCCGTGGTGTTAATGGTCGTCTCGTTCATCTACCAGCGGTTCCTCGCGGTTTCGACGGTGAAAAAGGAGGCTGCAGCCGGGGCCGCCGGACCTTGCACCAACCGCACTTGAACCTCCGTCCAAGCCCGCGTGCGTCGCTGGCGAGAAGGTGGATTTGAAGTCGTACAGCGATCCCGCCAGTTGGACACCGGCGCTCCGACCGGGCGGTCACGCCGCGCCGTTCACGACCTGGCAAATCCACGATTCGAGCGCGCGCCCCGTCGCTTGCTGGTAACCTTCGGCGATGCGGGTGCGGAAATCCTCGGCGGCCCCGCGCCGGACCAGGTTCAGCGTGGCGCCGCCAAAACCGCCGCCGGTCAACCGCGCGCCGAGGCAGGCCGGTTGTTGGCGCGCCAGGTCCACGAGGATGTCGAGTTCCGGGCAACTGTTGTGGAAGTTCTCGCGCGAGCTGGCGTGGCTTTCAAACAACAGCCGGCCGAAGCCGGCCAGATCGCCGCCGCGCAGCATCGTGGCGCCGCGCTGGACGCGGTCGATTTCGCCGACGACGTGCAAGGCGCATTTGTGCTGGTGCGGGGTGAGTTTCGCGCGGCCGGCCGCGAGCGCGTCCAACGCCACGGCGCGGAGCGCGGGAGCGTCGAGCGTGGCGGCGGCCGCTTCGCAGTTGGCCCGCCGATCGTTGTACTCGCCCCCCACCAGGGCGTGGCGCACGCCGGAATGGCAGACCACCACCGCCAGGTCGGCCGCCAGCGGTGTCCACTCGACGCCGAGGTTCTGGCAGTCGATGAGGATCACCTGGTTGGCCTGGCCGAACAGGGAGGAGATGTGGTCGAGCAATCCGCAGTTCACGCCGACGAAGCGGTTTTCCGCGGCCTGGCACATCTTGGCGAATGCCATCCTTTCGGCCGCACCGAGGGCCGGGATTTCACCGGTCTCGAGGCGCGGCATGGCGCTGGCGTGGCCGTCGGGTGCGAGCGAGTACGGAAAAAGTTTGCGCACGAGCAGGGCGGTGGCGACGAGCAGCGCCGCGGAACTGCTCAGGCCCGCGCCCAGCGGGATGGTGCTGTGGATGGTGGCGTTGAAGCCGCGCAACGCCAGGCCACGCTCGCGGAGCTGGAGCAGCAGGCCTTTCAAGTAATTGGCCCACGGCGCGGTCTCGTCTTTCTTGATGGCGTCGAGCCGGAACCGCGCCGGTCGCGGAAAAGCCGTCGAGACCAGCTCGACTTTGTCGTCGCTGCGCGGTGCGCCCGCCATGAAGACGTACTTGTCCACCGCGAGCGCCATGACGAGACCCTGGTTGTAATCCGTGTGGTTGCCGAGGAGCTCGACGCGGCCGGGCGCGCGCGCCATTTGGGTGGGAACCGCTCCAAAGTGGCGCTGAAACGACGTGGCAGCTTCAAGCATGACCCGCCAAGGCTGCTTAACCCGGCCCCGCCCGGCAAGGGCGTTTCCTGAAGGTATCCGGTCGGGGGCTGGGCGAAGCGGGAAAGCCTGGCCAGGACAGGGCAAGCCGACGGGCGTGAGGCCAGTCCTGGTCGCGCACACAACTGGGGCGAGGAAGGTCGGTCCCGAAAACGGCGGAACCCCAACTGTCGTGAGACAGCCGGGGTTCCGGACTGTGAGGAGGGGGCAACTAAAACTTTTTGGTGAGCGTGATGACGCCGGTATGACCCTGCGGCCGGTTCTCGGCCATCACTTCGTAGGCGTACCGGACGGAGACGAACAGCCCGGTCTTCGGGCAGGCCAGATTGATTTCCGGACCCACGCCAACGCGGCTGTAGTCATCCGTGGAGACCGCTCCCTTGCCGGTGTCGTCGGTGGTTTGCTGTTGCCAGTACCCGGATATGCCCAGTTCGAAGGCCGGGATCAGCGCCTTGCTCAGACCCCACTCGAGCGACAGCGTGTCGCCGGGGTAGCGGTCGAAGTCGCTGTTCTTGGTGTGGATTTCGTAACGGCCCAGCGCGGACAGCGACCAGGTTTTTTCGGTGTCGAAGTAGTACGTCGCGCCGCCCGTGGCCATGTGGGAGTAATAGCCGAGGCCGGGCTTGAGCTGGTTCATGTCGTGATCCCCGGTCGGAATCCACAGGCCGTAACCGATGCCGAGGTCGAGTTTCTGCCAGTGCCAGGAGAAGGTAACGGGCTCGGCGAAGATGTCGCCGAGACCGAAAGTGTCCTGGCGCACGCCGGCCATCTTGACTTCCTGGTAAACGATCGGCACCAGCACGTCCATGCCGTAGTTGGCGCCGAGGAGCTTGAAGTTGGTGATCCAGACGGGCCGGATGGCGTTCACGTAGGCGAAGGCGTTGAAATCCACCGGGGCCTTGTCGCCGTGGGCGTCGTTCACCTGGGTGGCGCCGTAGAAGTAGTTGTAGTCGCGGAGGTAGAAGCCGGGGGGCGGCAGGGTGCCGCCTTTGACGCCTTCCACGCCGATCGGGTAATGCCCGGCGGATTGGCCGAGCAGGATTGAGGGCAGCGCCAGCGCGCCGCCGAGGAACAATGAGTTGATATGTTTCATGGTTTGGTCTTGCGAGTACGGAAAGCGAAATCGACTCAGCCTTGGCCGTCCTTGAGGTTGCCGGAGAGGTAGGTGTCGTACGCGGCCAAGTCGAGCAGGCCGTGGCCGCAAAGGTTGAAGAGAATGACCTTCTGCTGGCCTTCTTCGCGGCACTTGATGGCTTCGTCGATCACCGCCGCGATGGCGTGCGAAGGTTCCGGCGCCGGCACGAGGCCCTCGGTGCGGGCGAAGAGGACCGCCGCCTCGAAGACCCTGGTCTGCGGGTAAGCCACCGCGTCGATCAGCCCAAGCTTCTTCACGTGGCTGACCGTGGGGGCCATGCCGTGGTAGCGGAGACCGCCGGCGTGAATCTTGGGCGGCATGAAGCGGTGGCCGAGCGTGTACATCATCAGCAGCGGCGTCATTTCCGCCGTATCGCCGAAGTCGTACCGCAACTCGCCCTTGGTAAGCGAGGCGCAGGATTCCGGCTCCACCGCCACGATCCGGTACGGTTTCTTCGCGACGAGTTTCTGCTGAATGAAAGGAAAGGCGAGGCCGGCGAAGTTGCTGCCCCCGCCCACGCAGCCGATGATCACGTCCGGCGCTTCCCCCGCGAGTTCCATCTGCTTGATCGCTTCCTGGCCGATCACGCTTTGGTGCAGGCAGACGTGGTTCAACACGCTGCCCAGCGAGTATTTCGTGCCGGGGTGCTTGACCGTGTCCTCGATCGCTTCGCTGATCGCGATGCCGAGGCTGCCGGGGCAATCCGGGTCTTCCTGCAGCATCTTCTTGCCGAAATCGGTGTGCTCGGTCGGGCTGGCGTGGACCTCCGCGCCCCAAGTCTGCATCAGCAATTTGCGGTAAGGTTTCGACAGAAAGCTCACCTTGACCATGTACACCACGCAGTCGAGGCCGAAGAGCTCGCACGCAAACGCGAGCGACGATCCCCACTGACCCGCGCCCGTCTCGGTGGAAAGGCGTTTCGTGCCGGCGATCTTGTTGTAGTAGGCCTGCGGCACCGACGTATTCGGCTTGTGACTGCCGGCCGGGCTGACGCCCTCGTACTTGTAGTAGATGTGGGCAGGGGTCTGGAGCGCTCTTTCCAGGCGGACGGCGCGCAGCAACGGCGTCGGCCGCCACAGCGCATACACTTCGCGGACCGGCTCCGGGATTTCGATCCACCGCTCCGTGCTCATCTCCTGCATGACCAAGTTCTCCGGGAAGATGGCGGTCATCATTTCCGGGGTCACCGGCTGTTTCGTGCCGGGGTGCAGCGGCGGGGGCAGCGGCTCGGGCAGGTCGGCGGCAAGGTTGTACCACGCCTGCGGCACTTCCTTTTGCGTCAGGTCGAATCGAATGTCTTGGCTCATGCAGTTGTGCTATTGCGCTGAAACGAGCAGCGGACTACCAGCCGCCCGGCGAAATGGCAACATATTCCACCGCCGCCGGTTTTGACCCGGGTCAACGTCCGGCCACTTGGGCCCCAAGTGAGGCGGCGCTCAAGGCCGCTCGATGAAGCCGTGATAAAGGCCCAGATAGTACGGCAGCAGGAACACAGTGCCGGCGGCCAGTTCGTTGCCGCTGCCGCCGTAATCGAGTTCCCACGGGTCGGTGTTCCAATGGTTGAAATGGCGGTTCTCGACCGGCAGCACCTTTCCATTCACCCGGCGGCCGCGCCGGCCCCGCGAGGCCTCGTAAAGATCGCTGGCCTGCTGCCGGCCCAACCTCTGGAGGTCGAGCCGGTGGCTGTTCCGGTGCGGCCAGTCCAAGCGGTCGAGCGGCAGGCCGCAGAGCGTGGCCATCGCGTCCTCCAGCCAACCCTCCCAGGGCTTGATGGCGAAGCGCCCGTACTGATTAGAGGTGGTCCCGTCGAGGTTGTGGGCGGCGTAGGCGAAGTTGAAAAACGGGTTCATCTCCGGCGCCTCGTTCGCCCAGTACTCGAAAAACGAATAACGAATCTGCGCCTTCAGCGCCTCGTCGCCGGAGCAGCGCAGCAAACTGTAGTAACTCATGAAGGCCATCTCGTCGTCGGACTGGTTGCCTGAGCCGGGGCCGCGCTGGAGCTTCGGGTACATTGCGTTTTGGGCATAACCTTCCCGGTCGATCAACTCGCGCGAGGCGGTGGCGTACTTCGGGTCGCCCGT
>JAKANS010000045.1 GCA_021823625.1 bacterium
GCGATCACTCGCTTCACCGCCGTCAGGCGTAGATGCTCCAACGTCGTGTGATCCAGTTCGCGCCCCTCCATCGTCATCGGGCGATTTGATGGCACGCCCCATGCCATGGTAGGCCATCCCAACGACTCGGCAGTATCGTGGTTCCACGCGCGTCAACCCACCGTTGAAACGGTGGGCTACGCTCTTATGCCTCCGGGCTGCCGGGCGGCCATTCGGCCGGCAATAGCGAAGAACGGTTTATCGGGGTCCGCCCTCGAACTCTGCGAACCGCGAACCGGGGGGCGAAAGACGGCCTCGTTGGAGTTCGCGCCAGGCTGGGTGCCGCGGCTACCGTGCGACCTCGACGGGGCTGGGCGCCGGCGTCGGTTGGCGAGTCAGCGCCACCAAGCGTCCTTTCAGGTCATCCAGCACCGAGTAAGCCACCGGCGTCACGATCAGCGTCAGCAACAGGCACAGCGCCTGGCCGCCGATAACCACCATGGCAGTGGCGCGACGTTCTTCGGCGCCCGGACCGGTCCCCAACGCCAGCGGCAACATGCCGGCAATGAGCGTGCAGGTGGTCATCAGGATCGGCCGCAACCGGTCGCGATTGGCCTGGAGGATCGCCGATCGGAGTGCCTGACCTTGTGCTCGAAGCTGGTTGGTGTGATCGACCTGGAGGATCGCGTTCTTCTTCACCACCCCAAACAGCACCAGAATGCCCAGCGCCGAATAGAGGTTGATCGTCTGTCCGGCCGTCCAAAGCGAGATCAGCGCGAACGGTACCGAGAGCGGCAATGAGAGTAAAATCGTGAACGGATGGACGAGACTCTCGAACTGCGAGACCAGGATGATGTACATCAGCACCACGGAGAGCAGGAAGGCCCAGAGGAACTCCTTGAAGGTCGTCTCCATCTCGCTGGCGCGGCCGGACACGCGGCTGGTGTAGCCGGGTGGGAGGTTCATCCGCGCCACTTCCTCACGCAGAGTCTCGATGCGATCTGCTTGCGCGAAGCCGGGTGCGACGGCGGCGCGCAGGCTGTCCTGGCGCTGGCGATCCAGCCGGTCGATGCGCGACGCCGTGTTGGTGGACATGAGGTGGACGACGTTGTCCAACCGCACCAGCGCGCCTTTGTCGCTGGGTACAAAGAGGCGCGAAAGCGTGTTGGGGTCGTTGCGGTCGCTTTCCTGGAGGCGCAACTGCACGTCGTAATCCTCGTTCACCGTGTCGTCGCGGAAGCGCGAGACGCGCTGGTCGCCGCCCACCATGATGCGCAGTGCATTGGCAATGTTCGCGGTGTCCACGCCCAGGCGTGCGGCGCGGTCGCGGTCGATCACCAGGCGTAGTTCGGGCTTGTCGAGCTTGAGGGTGGTGTCGGCGTCCAGGATGCCGATTTCCGGCGCCTTGAGCCGGAGTTGCTCCGCGTACTTATTGTAGCGTTTCGAGGTCCGGCCCCAGCAGCGAAAAGTCGATGTCGAAGTTCGGGCCGCCCAGGCTGATGGTCTGCGGATTCCGCACGGAACACCGCAGATCGTTGAACTGGCGGAGGCGTTTGCGGATCTCCATGACGACGTCGCGCTGCGAGTAGTTGCCTTCAAAGGCACGCCAGGACGTCAGGCTTAAGAACCGTCGCCACGGCGACCGGTCTCGACGACCCGCTCGACGGCCTTGCCGTCGCGGATCAACACGACCTTTTCGAGGCCGGCGAACAACACCAGAGCCTCGCTCGGCACCGCGACTTCGCGGTCGGTGGTATCCACAATCACCTCGGCCCGAACGAACGTGCCGGCGCGTAGCGAGCCGTCGTTGGGCACGTCAGCTTCGGCTATGAGTACACGGCTCTGTTCGGTCAGCGCCGGACTCAGCCGCGACAGCGCGGCCTGGTAACGGTTGGTGCCGCCTTCAACCGTGAAACGCACGGTCTGGCCGGCGCGCAATTCCACGGCCTGGCGTTCCGGCACTTCGAGTCGGAGACGCAGCGGTGAGGTCTTGACCAGACGAACCACCGGCGAACCCGCGCTCAGAAATTCGCCGAGGTTGGCCACGCGCGCCTGGATCGTGCCATCGAACGGCGCACGCACCGTGGTGTCGGCGAGCTGTTGCCGGGCAAGTTCCAGCTCGGCGCGCCGCTGGGCCAGCGCGGCCTGCCGGGTGCGCGCGTCGTCGAGCGCGGTCTGGTAGCGGCTCTGCGCCACCTTGAACGCCGCCTCCACCGTGTCTTGCTCAGACGAGGAACTGATGCCTTGCCGCGCGAGTTCCAGGATGCGCTCGCGGTTCTTGGTGGCCTCGTCCAGGACGGCCTGGGCCTGGCGCACCGGGCTGGTCTCCTCGATCGGAATGCGGTCATTGGTGCCTTCGAGCGGCAAACCCAGCGCGGCGCGGGTCTGCGCCAAAGCGGCCTCGGCTTGTTGCGCGCGCAGTTCGTAATCGCGCGGTTCGACCCGCGCCACCATGTCCCCGGCCTTGATCACGCTGCCGATATCGACCGCCAACGTCTGCAGGCGGCCCGCCACTTTCACACTGAGCGTGGTTTGTTCGTAAGCCAGCAGCGAACCCGTGGCGACCGCGACGCGTTCCATCGGACGCTCGGTGGCGACGGCGGTGTGGACCTCGCGCGGTGGCACCGCCAGTCCCGCGCCGCTGGCCGCGTCCCGGCGCGAACAGCCGCCGGCCAGGGCGACCATAAGCAAAGCGATTCCAGCGGAGCAGGGCGCGGCGGCGTGCATGTCTGCGAAGCTAAAGCCAGACGGCCGGCAGGGAAGCGAAAAAGCGCGGTTCGTTTTCCGAACCTTTTGGTGGTTGGCGAGATGCGCGCGTCTCGATCGGCGCCAAGGAAAACCGCGGCCTGCTCGAATGGCACGCCGCTGACACTTGCGCTACACTGCCGGCGCAAAAAACCAAACTATGCCTCAAAACATCGGATTCGTGGGGGTCGGCCGCATGGGCGCCAACATGGCTCGCCGACTCAAGGACTGTGGCGAACCGGTCATGGTCGTTTACGACACGCAGCGCGAATCGGCCATGGTGCTCGCACAAGAACTTGGCTGCCAGGCCACCGCGACACTGGCCGACGTGACCGCCGCGGCGGACATCGTTTTTACCGTCGTCACCGATGACGCCGCCATGCGCCGCATCTTCGCGCCGCCCTCGCGGGGCGACAGCCTGTTGCGCGGCGCGCGCGGCAAGGTCTTCGTGAATTGCGCGACTCTCACACCCGCCGTTCATGTCGAGGTCGAGCGCGCGGCCCGGCGGGTTGGCGCGACCACGTTGGAGGCCTGCATGGCTTCCAGCATTCCGCAAGCGCGCGACGGCAAGCTGTACCTCATGTGCGGCGGCGACCCGGCCACGTTCGAGCGCGTGCGCCCGTTGCTCGAAAAGCTCAGCGCCTCGCTGCGTTTCATTGGCCAGACCGGTCAGGCCGCCACGATGAAGGCCTTGGTGAACATGGTCATGAACATCAACACCGCCGCGCTTGCCGAGGGCCTGGCTCTGGCCGACGCGTGCAAGCTTGATCTGGCCTTGGTGCGCGAGGTGTTCGCCCAAACCGGTGCCGCGTCGCAGGTGCTCAAGACCGATGGCGAAGACATGCAGAACCGCGAGCACTCGTGCTTCTTTTCCGCCGCGCACGCCGCCAAGGATTCGGGCATCGCGCTCAGGCTGGCAGTGGACAAAGGACTGCAACTGCCGCTCGCCGCCGCAACCGCGCGCCAGTACCGGCGGATGGTGAAAGCAGGCCTCGGCGAACTCGACAAGTCCGGCGTCGCTGAGTTGACTTTCAAGGGCCGGCACAAGCCCCGGACGAAGTGACACCGCCGAGCCAACTGCCGTCGGCCCTGGCGCCCCAAGCGAGGTGGCGACGAGCGATTTTCAGTAACCTCGCCAGGCTTTTTCCTCAGGAAGCCTTGGTATGAACGAATCAAGCGCTGACAAGCTGTGTCCGAAATGCGGTGCTCCCATCCCCGCGGAAGCACCGCTGGGGTTGTGTCCCAGGTGCGCCCTGGCCGGCGCCGCCACGGAGACCGACGCGGGCACTGCTCCCGCCCACCATCACACGCCGCCGTCGCTCGCCGCGGTGCGGGCGGCCTTTCCGCAATTTGAGGTGATCGAGCTGATCGGCGCCGGCGGCATGGGCGCGGTGTTCAAGGCCCGCCAGCCCAAGCTCGACCGTCTCGTGGCCTTGAAACTCCTGGCCGAACCGCTGGGCAAGAACCCCGCCTTCGCCGAACGGTTCAATCGCGAGGCGCGCATGTTGGCCAAGCTCAGCCACCCGAACATCGTCTCCGTTTTCGACTTTGGCGAAGCGGGCGGGTTCTTCTACCTGCTGATGGAATTCGTGGACGGCGTGAACCTGCGCCAGGCCATGCGCGCGGGTCGCTTCACTCCGGCGCAGGCGCTGGAGATCGTGCCGAAGATCTGCGAGGCGCTCCAGTTCGCCCACGAACAAGGCATCCTGCACCGCGACATCAAGCCGGAGAACATCCTCCTCGACCAGAAAGGGCGGGTGAAGATCGCCGACTTCGGCATCGCCAAGCTGGTGGGCGCGGCCAAGGCGGATGTGACGCTGACCGCTAGCGGCGCGTCGTTGGGGACGCCGGCCTACATGGCGCCGGAGCAGATCGAGCGGCCGGGCGAGGTGGACCACCGGGCGGACATCTATAGCCTGGGTGTCGTGTTTTATGAGATGCTTACCGGCGAACTGCCGCTGGGCCGCTTTGCGCCACCGTCCAAGAAGACGCCATTGGACGAGAGGGTGGACGAGATTGTGCTCCGCGCGTTGGCCAAAGAGCGGGAGCTTCGCCAGCAAAGCGCCGGTGAGGTCAAGACGGAGGTCGAAGAGGTCACGACGACTCTGAAGTCTGGAGGGCAGCATCTATTCACAAATCAGCCCACCGCGCCGTCGCCGCCGGCTCCTCAAACAAGTTCGCGATCGACCAGTGCCCGCGCACTTCGCCGCGCGGTGGCCGTGACGGGTGTGCCCGTGGCCCTTTTCGCCGCAACTCCATTTTACAACGCATGGGAGAGACAGGACTGGCTTGCCTTTCGGGCCGAGCTTCTCATTGCGAGCTTGGCTGGCCTCATATGGATTGGGCTCGCGCAGCGGCTTTGGATCAGTGCCAAAACGACGGCGCCCGTGCGACGCGCCATTACCCGGATCAGTTATATGATGCTGCTCGCCGCGGGCTTGGTGCCGGTTCTTGCAGCCTTCTACCTGGCGACAGTTCCGTACGTGTATGTCGCCCACTACCGATTCGCAATCGATAACACAATACTTCGGGCGAACATGCCTTCGATTTTCCAGGAGTCGTTCGCATATGACGGTTCCTTGAGGCTTCGAAAAAGTCGCCGTACCAGGCTCTTCGATCTTCAGGCGGCTGCAGCGACTCCACAGGAGGCAGTGGATTGCGCGAACAACGGGATGGATTTGGTGAAGCGAATCGCGTCTGAAGTTCCTGACGGAAACCTTGGAATGGTTGACCCGCCTCGGTTAGATGAACGGCCAAGCCGTCCCAATGTCCCCATGGTCATCTGCATCGTCGGGGTGTTCAGTCTGAGTCAAGCTGGGCTGGGGCTGCTGGCACTCTTCAGCGCAAGGCGACTTAACAAACCAGCCACTTGATGGAACCGAAGTCAGCGCATTCTCCTCATTCGACGCAGACCGGGAGCGCCTTTGCCCCAACTCACTGGACGCTGGTACGACGCTCGCGGGGCCGAACGCCGGAGGCGCGGGCCGCCTTGGCCGAATTGTGCGCGGCTTACTATCAACCGGTGTTCCGGTTTCTCCACCGGGAGGGTCGCATCGAAGACGCCGCCCGCGAGCTGGCGCAAGAGTTCTTCGCACACGTGCTGAGCGGCGGCGGATTGGGCGGGGCGGCGCCGGCGAAAGGAAGGTTTCGCTCGTTCCTGCTCGGCGCGGTGAAGCATTTTCTCGCCGACCGGCGCGACCGCGAGCGCGCCGCCAAGCGGGGTCTCGGCCTGGCTCCGGAATCGTTGGATGCTCCACCGCCGGGTGAGATGGACACGGCCCCCGGCCTGGAAATCGCGGATGCCTCGGCGCTGCCGCCGGACAGCGTGTTCGACCGCGCCTGGGCGTTGGCCATCATAGATCGGGCGTTGGCGGCATTGCGGCGCGAGTTCGAGGCCGCCGGCCGGGGAGCACACTTCGCTATCCTCAAAGCATGGCTCGCGGGTGGTGAATTGGCGCTCTCGCAATCCGAAGCCGCGCGACAATTGGGTCTCAGCGAAGGTGCCGTGAAGGTGGCCGTGCACAGGCTGCGCAAGCGGTTCCGCGAACTGGTGCGGGCCGAAATCGCGCAAACCGTGGGCGACAACGCGGACGTCGATGCCGAACTGCGGTACTTGGTCGAGGTGTTGGCCCAGGCCTGACGCTACGGCGCTGCCTCGGATTTGCAGGTCAGGCGCGCCACCGTCCGCCCGGCGAAGGATCAGCTTCACATGCTGTCCGGGTTGATCGAGTCCGGGCCGCAGGGCAGGGGAGGTTTGCCGCGGCAAGTGGGCCAGTCTCAGCGAACCGGTGCGGGTGTGGCTGAACCGGACTGCCACCAGTCGAGGATTTGGCCGGCGCACGCGCGGTACGCGGTTTGGAGTTCCGCCAGAAACGGCCCGCCGCCGTCCTGCATCCATTCCGCGAAGTGCTTTGACGGGCCTTGATAGTGCAGTTGCAGCCGGCCTTGGATGGCGGCGTCTTCGAGCCGGATCAGCCGGGCTTCGAGATCGAAGCTCAGCGCCACCGGCTGGTCGCGACCGAGCTTGCCGGCGAGCGCGGCGTTGTTCACCGCGAGTTCCAATACCGAGTCGGCGCCCTGGCTGCGCAGATAGTTGGTGACCGTGACCCCGCGCGGCAGCCACGCCAGCGTGCCCGCGATGAAGAAGGCCATGCGCTGGAATTGCTTCGGATCGACTTGGGGCCAGGGCTTGCCGACCAGAAACAGGTTGGTGTCGCCGCGAATTTGCGCTTGATCGGCAACTGCCCGGCGGATGCCTTCAGGGATGAGCACCTTGGGCATCGCCTCCTGGTACGCTTCCCAATTGCGCGCCCGGTCTTTCTCGGAGATGCCACCGACCCCGGCGGCCAGGGCCTCGGCGGACAAGTACGGCGCGGCGGCGAATGCGGCGGGGAAGAACGCCCCGGCTGTGCCGAGAACGCGATAAGCCTGCGAATCGACTTCGCGCATCGCCTCGCGCCGGCTCTGCGGCCATTGGATGCGTAGCAACGGCAGGGTGCTGGTGCAGACCAGGCCCACGCGCGCGCGGGGCAGATTGAAGTCGGGGTGGGGCGGATCGGAGGCCAGCCGGCGGGCGCCAAGCGGTTCCGAGGGCGCGGCGCAACCGGCCAGGAGCGCGGCGGCGGCCAGCGCTGAAAACCACCAACCGGTCCCCCGCCGCGGGCCAGGTTTCGTGGGCGTTCTCAGGCCGCAGTCAACCCGCCCGAAGCACCCGGCGTGGGGATTCAAGCGTGCGCTCGAGGCTGTTTCCATTGGTCGGTGATCGCCAGCAAACGGCGCTGGAGTTCTTCGCGCAATTCCCGCCGTTCGGCGTCGGTGACGTTCTTGGGCACGCGCAGCGGTTGGCCGAAATAGGCTTCGACCCGCGCGAACGGAATCGGCACTTGAAAACGATCCCAACTCTTCAACTCCCAGCGCCGCGACAGGTCGAAACACGCGGGAACGATCGGCAGCGCGCTCAGCGAGGCGGCGTCCACCACGCCGTCTTGTACCACGTAGCGCGGGCCGCGCGGGCCGTCGGGCGTGACCGCCAGATCGTAGCCGCGTTCGGCCCAGGAAGTCATTTCGAGCAGGGCTTGCGCGCCGCGGCGGCTGCTGGAACCGCGCACCGGTTGCACGCGGAACAGTTCGAGCGCCCGCGCCAACATTCCACCGTCGCGACTGGCGCTCACGATCGCCGCCATGCGCCGGCGGGGTTGCGGCCGTTGGACGTAACGCCGGTACAACATCAAGGAAAGCGTGAGCCGGTTGTGCCAGATGGCAAAAATGGCCGGTCCGGCCCGAATGATCTCCAACGTGCTGGCCGGGTCGTTCACGTGGTAACGCAGGGTGAGATCCACGCCGCGCACGAAAATCCAGATGAGGCGCGCCGCGAGCCGGCCGCTGAATGTGGCCTGCTCGGGCACCACGACCCCGGAACGCCGCGCGCCGGTGCGGGCGACCGCGGAGGGTGACGCTGGCCGGGGTTCGTTCATTGCCTTAACGTTTGAGCGCGGCGCGCACGAGTTCCTCGACGGTGGCTTGCTCACCCAGGACCGCCTGGGCGGTGCGCACGGCTTCGTGAGCTTCGGGTTGTTTGAAGTCGAGGGCGATCAGCGCGAGCATGGCGTCGTTGACCTTTTGATCCGCCGCGGTCAAGCCGTGCTGCGCACTGGCGGCTTCCCAGGTGCTCGCGGCCCCGACCTTGTCTTTCAGTTCCACCACCAGCCGCTCGGCAGTCTTTTTGCCAACGCCCGAGATGCGCGAAAGCGCCTTCACGTCGCCACTGGCGATGGCACCGCGAAACACGACCGGCGACATGCCGCTGAGAATGCTGAGCGCCAGTTTCGGTCCGACACCGCTGACGGTGTTGATGAGCAGGCGGAACAGGTCGCGCTCGGCGGCGGTCGCAAAGCCGTAAAGGACGTGGGCGTCCTCGCGGATCGCGAGGTGGGTCAGCAACCGCACGGGGTTGCCGGGGGCGGGCAGTTTGTCGAACGACGACAGCGGAATGAAGACTTCGTAGCCGACACCCTGCACCTCCACGACAACGTGGGTCGGCAAGGCTTCGACAAGTTGGCCGGCGAGGAAAGCGATCATGGTCAGATGCGTTTGAGGGGCGAAAGCGAGTACCGGCCTTGCTCTTGTGCGTAGGCGAGCGCAAGCGCAAGCGCGTCCGCCGCATCGGCCGGTGGAGGTTCGGCAAGGTTAAGGAGG
This sequence comes from bacterium, assembly GCA_021823625.1. GTDB lineage: Bacteria > Verrucomicrobiota > Verrucomicrobiia > Limisphaerales > J093 > DSVZ01. The sequence continues at coordinate 8,920 of JAKANS010000045.1, forward strand.
CGTTGCACCATTTTGGCGACGGCGATTTTCTGGGCGGCACCGTAGCCCACGATGGCCTGCTTCACTCGGCGCGGGGCCATTTCGTAAATGGCCAGGCCCGCCTGCGCCGCGGCGACGAGGCAGGCGCCCCGCGCCTCGCCCATGATGAGCGCAGTCTGGTAGTTCTGCGCGTAAAAGAGGCTTTCGATGACGCAGACAACCGGGCGGTGCTCGCGCATGATGTCTCCCAACGCTTCCGCGATCCGGAGCAGGCAACGCGAGCGATCCCAGCCGGCGGGGCAGTTCACCACGCCAAAGGCCGCCGATTCGGCGACCGCGGCGCGGCCGCCGCGAATCACGCCATAGCCGGTGCCGCGCAGCGAAGGATCGATGCCGAGAATGACGCGGGCTGGCGCCAGCAAACCAGCCGTGGGGGCGTCGAGGATCGGCCCTGCCGCGCGTTTTGGCGCGCGGACACGTTGTTGGAGTTCTTGGAACTGGCGGGGCGTGACGCCCATGCCGTGACATTGGCAGAAGCCGAGGCGGCGTGTCGAGTCGGCAGCGATCTCAAAGCCGGGCAGAGGCCTGTCCGCCGGGGACGTGCTGAAGCCGCGCCACGCCGCTTGACCAGCCGGTGCTTGCATTCCCGATTGACCGCCTCCATGCTGCTTCGAAATTACAAACTGCCGGATGGCGTGGTCCCCCTGGCGGCCTTTAGAACGAATGAACAATCCGTCCGAGTTCGAACTGGATCTCGACTTGCAAATGTTGCCGGCCTGGGCGCGGCAGCCTGCCACCTCCAACCGTTATGCCAACTTCGAAGGGGGTGGCGAAGGCCCGCGCGAACGGCGTCGCGATGACCGGCCGTTCCGGCGGGACCGGCCCCGCGAGGAGCAGCGGCGCAGCCCCGGTGGTGGCGGTTTTGGTGGACGCCGCGAAGGGCGGCCGGGTGACCGGCCGGGATTCAACCGCGAGCGCGAGCCTCGGCACCAGCCGCCTCGTGAGCCGGAGGCACCCTTGCCGGAAGTGGTGGTGCAGCTCGTGCCGGAACGCAAAGGCATCGAGTCGCTCGCCCGCCAGATCAAGCTGACCGGCCGGGCCTACCCGCTGTTCCAGGTCGCCGCGCTCATCTTGAAAAGGCCCGAGCGTTTCGAGGTCCACTTCGCGACCAAGAAGGGACCGGACGGCAAGATCCTGCAGCCGCTGTTCGTTTGTTCGCTGGACGAGACGCTGTGGCTCAGCGAGGACGAGGTGGCGCAGCACGTCTTGCGACATCACTTCGACGCGTTTTACCAGACCGAGAAAGTGGCGACCGAGGCACCGAAAGGCACGTACACGCTGGTGGCGCAGTGCGGCATGAGCGGGGTCATCCTCGGCCCGCCGAACTACCACGATTACCAGGTCAAGTTGCACAAACTCCACAGCGAGCGTTTTTCGAACCTGCCCTTCGAGGCCTACAAGGCGCGGGTCAAGATTGTCCGCGACGAAGCGGTGGTGAAACAATGGCTCGAGGAGCAGAGCTGGAAGTGCGAATACATCGGCCTCAACCTGCCCGAGCCGGTGCGGTTCACGACGCGCGAGGAGGCGGAAAAGCACTTCCGCGAAACGCACTTGCCGAACCTGATCAAGTCCGTCGATTCCTTTGTGCTGCTCGGCCTGGAGAACCAGCGCTTCATGTCGCGGGGGTTGCGGGCGGCGCTGCGCGAAACGTTGGAAGAACAACGGCGCTTCCCGCTCAAGGTGGCGACGGTGCTCAGCCAGCAACTCGCCGGGCAGGGCCTCCAGTTCTTCAAGGTCAACAAGACCGTCACTCACGTCTGTGTCGCGCGCCCGCACCATCTTGACATCGTGCATTCGTCGATTTCGGATGGCGTGCGACGGATCGTGGAATTCATCGATGCTCACACGGGTTGCAGCCGACGCGACTTGTTGGACGCGCTTGCGCCGATACCGCCTGCGCCCGCCACCCCGGCACCGGCCGCGCCGGAAGCCGCCGCCGCGACGGATGGTACCTCTGAGAAACCAGCCGCTGCGACCGGCCCGGCTCCCACACCGGCCCAGACCGCGGTGATCACGGACCTGCATTGGCTGATCCATCAAGGGCACGTGATCGAGTTTACGGACGGTCGGATGGAAACGGCGAAGGCACCCAAGCCCATGCCGCCGCCCAAAGCTCCCCGACCGGCACCCAGCAAGCCGCAGGAGGGCAAACCCACGAACGAGCCGGTCGCCGCTACTGCCGAGCCGACGGCTGGCGCGCCCGCCGTCGTTGCGCCTGAGGCCGCACCCACAGAGGTTGCGCCGGTCGTGGAAACCTCGCCGCCTACCGAGGTCGCGCCGCCGGTCACGACTCCGGAAGCGCAAACCGAGCCGAAGGCCGAGACGCCGCTGACCACGGAGCTAGCGCCAGCGCCGGCGGTGCCGCCCGCACCGGCTGCGGGGGAGTCAGCGCCCGCTTCTGAGCCCAAACCGGAGGCTTAGTCCACCTACAACCGAGGCCCGGCGTGGATCGCATCAAGGCGGTGCGTACTCAGGCCGCCTTGGGTGTTGGCACTCCTTTGCATTCGCCCCAGGCAGCCGCTACGTTCGAGCTTGTTGGTCGCAATCCCGCCGCCGACTTCAACGATTTAACAATGAACACCACCACCGATCTCACGCAACGACCGCCCCGCAGCCCGCGAGTGCGCCTTGGCGGGTACGCGATTCTTCCCCGCCTGTTGGACAAGTGCCGCGCCCTGCTCGCCGGCAAGGTCGGCGAGTACAAGTAAGTACGCCTGTCCGCTGGACCAGCAGTTCCTGACTTTCGCCGGCGTGGACCCGGACGCACTCCAGGCCGAAGTGGCCAAAGGCCTCGGCGACGGCGCCGTTCTCGAATGGATCAGCGCTCACGCCCGCCCCGCGCGTGGCGGTGCTGAGATCGCGGCCTGGTCTGCGTGGCAGGAGCAGCGGGTCCCCGGCGATGTCGAATCGCGCGCGTTTTTGCACGAGACGCATCGCCAGGCTGCGGCCCACCGCGAGGTCATCGGGGGGTGGTTCGACCTGCTCGATCTGGACGATTATGTGAGTTTCGGCGGCAAGGCCTGAAGCGGGGGGTGTCAGTGCGCCGGATCGCTGACGGCGCCTCACGTTCGCGCCAGGCCGTGCGGATGGGTGTGAAGCAGGCTGTGGGGTTTCTCCAAGCCATGTTCGAGCATCAGCGGTTCGTCGCCCAGCACCTCGCGGGTCGGGCCTTGCGCCACCAAACGCCCGCCGTCGAGCACCAGCACCCGGTCGCACAGGGCGACAATCATTTCCAAGTCGTGACTGGCGACGAGCTTGGTCGCAGGCAATCGCCGGCAGAGCGCGATAAACTCGCGCCGGCCGCGCGGATCGAAGTTCGCCGTGGGTTCGTCGAAGACCAGCACTTCCGGGGCGCACGCCAGCACTCCGGCCAGGCAAACCCGCTTCTTTTCGCCCAGGCTCAAGTGGTGCGGTACGCGCGCCTCGAAGCCAGGCAGTTCCACTTCGACCAACGCCGCGGCGACTCGCGCCGGGATGGCCTCAGGCGCGAGCCCGAATTGCTGCGGGCCGAAGGCCACGTCTTCGCCTACGCTGGCCGAGAAAAGCTGGTCGTCCGGATCTTGAAACAGCAGCCCGACCCGGCGCCGGATTTCGGGCAGGTTCGCGGCCTCGACGGCGAGGTCGGCCACCTGGATGCGACCCGCCTGCCGCGGCACGCCGAGCAGGCCGTTCAAGTGCAGGAGCAAAGTGGATTTGCCGGCGCCGTTGGGTCCGATCAAACCGACGGTCTCGCCCTTGGCGACGCGAAACGAAACGTCGTTTAGCGCGCTGCGCCCGTCCGGGTAGGCAAAACTCAGGTGCTCGACCAGAATCACCGGCGAATGATGGGCGGAAGCCCGCGAGGCGGAAAGTCCGGAATGGCGCTCGCCGGCCGCGAGCCGGCGGTTCGCGGGCGAGGACAAGTGTCCGCCGCTTTACGATTCCGCGCCGCGGCGCGATAGTCTCGCCCGTGAATGGCTGACATCGTCCTGGCTACCCTGAACGCGAAGTTCATCCACGCCGCCTTCGGTTTGCGTTATCTGCTGGCGAATCTGGGGGAACTGCGTTCGCGCGCAGTGCTCACCGAGTTCGACATCCACCAGCGCCCGTTGGAAATCGTCGAGCGAATCCTGTCGCATCGACCGCGCATCGTGGGGCTGGGCGTGTACATCTGGAACGCGCGCGAGGCCGCCGAAGTGGTGGCGCTGCTGAAACGCGTGCAACCACAAGTCTTCGTGATTCTGGGCGGGCCGGAGGTCAGTCACGAAACCGATCAGCAGGCGATCACACGACTGGCCGACTGCGTGATCGCGGGCGAGGCGGACCTGAAGTTCGCCGAAGTCTGCCGCGCCGTCCTGGCGGGACGGTTCGTTGGCGCAAAGACCGTTTCGGCCGGACTGCCTGATCTCAACGGACTGGCTTTACCTTACGGCGAGTACACCGAGACCGATGTCGCGCACCGGATCGTTTATGTGGAGGCGTCGCGCGGCTGTCCGTTCGAGTGCGAGTTTTGTCTCTCATCGCTGGACATCCCGGTGCGGCAGTTTCCGCTCGAGTCATTCCTCGCGGCGATGGAGCGGTTGCTGGCCCGCGGCGTTCGCCACTTCAAGTTCGTGGACCGCACGTTCAACCTGAACCTGCGCGTCGGCAGCGCAATCCTCGAATTCTTCCGCGCGCGCTACACACCCGGCTTGTTTCTGCACTTCGAGATGGTGCCAGATCGGCTGCCGGCCAGCCTGCGGCAGGCGATCGCGGCCTTTCCCGCTGGAGCGATCCAGCTCGAGGTCGGCATCCAGACGTTCAACCCCGACGTTGCCGCGCGCATCAGCCGGCGACAGGACTACGTGCGGCTCGAAGACAATCTGCGATTCTTGCGGGAGCGAACCGGGGTTCACATCCACGCGGACCTGATCTTCGGGCTGCCGGGCGAAACGTTCGCGAGCTTCGCGGCGGGCTTCGACCGGTTGCTGGCGCTGCGGCCGCACGAGATTCAGGTCGGTCTCCTGAAACGCCTCCGTGGCACGCCAATCGTCCGCCACGACGCGGAGTGGGGCATGGTCTATTCGCCGCTGCCACCGTACGAGTTGCTGCAGAACCACGACGTGGACTTTACCACGGTCCAGCGCCTTCGCCGGTTCGCGCGGTTCTGGGACCTCGTGGCCAACAGCGGGCGCTTTCTGGCCACGGCGGTGTTGCTTTGGGAAGACGAGATCTCGGCGTTCAACGCGTTCTTGCGGTTGAGCGATTGGTTATATGCCAAGGCGGGCCGCCAACACGCCATCGCCTTACCGCGACTGGCCGGTTTCATCGCGGAATACCTCACCGCGGAGCGCGGCGCTGACGCTGGCCGAGTCGAACAAAGCATCAGGCAGGATCTTGAGCGAGGCACCGGGCCTCGGGGCGTGTCCGGCGAAACACCGGGCAGGGCTGCGATCGACAAGCGCCAGCGCCGCCAGCGGGCGAGGGACGCAGCCGCTTGAGTGTCGCGTGCGGTGTCTCCCAGCCGGACAAGCGGGGCTCGGGCAAGCGAAAAAAAACGCCCTTTAAGCGGAATTGACTTGCGGAATCCACGTCGATGCCATACATAGTATGGCATGAAAATGACGATGCACATCGACGAGGATTTGCTCGATCGCGTGATGAAAATCCACGGCTGCGCCAGCAAGACCGAAGCGGTGGATCTGGCTTTGCGTGAAATTGAGCGTCGCCATCTTCTCCGCGGCTACGGAAAGACCGGGCTCGGCTTGAGCGCGACCGAACTCAGAGACGCGATCGATCCCAACTACGACCTCCTGGCCAGCCGGGAGGCGACTTCCCGCACGAGTTATGGAAAGCGTCGTTCTCGTTGACAGCAGCGTCTTCATCGGGCTGCTGCGCGACGGGCGCGATCCGGCGCGGGAACTCGTGGGACGTGCCGCCACCACCGACCTGGCCACGTGCGGCATGGTTCGCCTGGAGGTGGTGCGCGGCCTCACCGGGTCCAAACAGCGGCGGGCGTTTGAAACGTTCCTGAGTGTTTTGCGCAACGTGCCGACGGACAATCGCCTCTGGGAGGAGGCGGCCGAAATGGCGTGGGGCTTGGATCGCCGGGGTGTGACTTTGCCGGCACAGGACCTTCTCATCGCCTGCTCGGCGCTGCGAATCGACGCCGCCGTCCTGACCTGGGACAAGCATTTCTTTAGCATTCCCAACCTGCGCGTCTTCGATTCTCTGGACGGACTGGCGTGAGGCTCAGCGCGTCACCAGCACCAACCAATCTTCAGCGCCATCGACCGGCGGCGTGCCCAGGTTCACCTTTCCGGGCCCTTTCACTTCGCGCACATCACCACCCTGGAGTTCGCCGCCGGTGCGGGGATTGAACCAGCGGACCGAAAACGCCGCGGCGCTTTCGCCCAGGTCGAGGTCCGCGGTGCCGCCGTTGGGAAGAAAAACCACGTACACTTCGCCGGCTTTCGCGAAGCAATAGCGCGAATTGTCGTGTGCTGGATTGCCGACCAGCGCATCGGCATTGGCCATTTCCCAGAAGGGAATCCGGTGGTCGCGGAAAAACGCGAGTGCGATGCGACAATAATCCCAAGACCGGTCCCGACTGCGCCAGTCCTCACAATTGAGATCATTCTGCGGGAACCGGTATCCAAAGTAGTACTCCACGCCCGCGCCGCCGGCCAGGAGCGTGCCCCAGAGGCAGAATTTGCGGATCTCGTGAAGCGTGTATGGCTTTCCACCCTGGGTCGCCACCCCGTCTTGACCGGCATAACCGGGATCCGGCGGGACGCCCATCTCGGCAGGGTTTTGTTCGTCGTTCGCCACCACCCAAGGCCGGCCGGCGTTTGCAGATTCGTTCACCCACTTGAGCACCCGCTGATGTGCCGCGCTCCAACTGTTCTGGAGCGATGCGCCGGTGAGCGCGGACTGATCGCCAACCAGCTTGCTGTAAACGCGGTCCTGCCAGTCCGGGTACGTGTGGACCACGATGAGATGATGGTAAGGATCGGTGTCGCGGATGTATCGGGCCATCGCTCGCTGCTGCTCGGCCGACTGGGTGTTTTCTTCGCCGAGGTTCCAGTTCAGAGCCAACTCGTGACCGAAACGCGCGATAAGTTCGCGCAAGTACAGTCGGCGCTCCGGACCGAGGTCGCCACCGTCGAGCGATTGCGCGGCGCCGGGGCCGTTGTGATCATCGTTCTCGGTCTCCTGAAGTTTGAAATGCAGGTAAAGTCCTCGTGCCTGCGCGTGATCGAAAACGATCTGCCACTGATCGAGCTTCGAACAATCGTAGTGGAACTTGTCGTTTCGCTCGACGAACGGCCACACATCGTCGCCATCGCCGCCGGCGTTGTAGGTTAGAAACGAAAAAGCGTTGCAGCCCTTGCCGGACAAGTAATTCAGCGCGCCGATCAATCCCTTGCCCCGGCCATCCTTCCAGGTCGGGTCGCCGCGTCGCCAATCCCGGACATGAGATTGCCAGGTTTTGAGCCCGGTCGGGGTGGCCTCGCCGGGCCGCGTCTGGCCTTGGCGTCGGTTCGAATAAGTGCCGTCGAAATCCGCGTAGGCGAGCAGGTTCTCCGGCGCGTCCGTCCCGGCCTTCAGGAAGAATTCGCCCGTGCCGGCGAACCGGAGGTAATGCTTGCCCACGTATTCGAGCCGCCCCTTGGACCGGAAATCTCGCCCGGCCTTGTCCGTGGCGCTGACCTCGAAAGAGCCGGTCAAACCGTCCAAATCCGCGACCGGTTCGACGGGCACAGAAGTGTCCACGGCGGCGTTCTTCCCGCGGACGAAGGTCACGTGCCATGTCCACTTGCCAACGCGGTCAGGTGCCAGATGGGCGCGCCACTGGTTGCCGGCGGTGGCGGAGGTGTTGGCGGCGTTGCCATCCGCAGCGAAGTAACCCGGCACGTGGTACTCCGGCGACCCGGACTCGTGCCGGAAGGTGACCTCGAACCGATAGTCGGTGAAAGGATTGGGCGCGGTATCGGTCTCGCGTGCACTTGGACCGTCCAGCGTCAGTGTGACTTTGTGCCATTGGCGCAGCTCGCCGGTGATGCGGGTTCCAGCGGTGAGGCAGGGCAGGGGAGCGAACTGGAGGACCGCGAGTGCGGTGGCCGCGAACAGTGCTTGCCGAATGCGGGTTCGGGCGAGGATCGGTGTTTTCATCGCGAGCAGTCTTTCGTTAAAGCGGGTTCAGTTCGCTCTGTCGCTTCAAAGCCTTGCCGGCGCCGCGCTCGCGGCGGCTTCTGCCTCGCCGATCGCAGCGTCGAGGATGGCGATGGCCTGGTCCATCTCGGCGCGGCTGATGGTCAACGCCGGCGTGAGCGTGAGGATGTTGCCCATCGTCACTTTGAAATTCAGGCCACGGCTCAGGGCGCCATACATGACCTGTTCGGCCTCGTCGGTGGCGCGCTCCAGGGTGGCGCGGTTGCGCAACAATTCGACGCCCATCAGCAAGCCCAGTCCGCGCACGTCGCCGATGAACGGGCGACGCGGCGCCAATTCGCGCAAGCGCTGCATCGCGTACGCCCCCAACTCGCGCGCGTGTTCCACCAAGTTCTCGGATTCCAGGACCTCCAACGTGGCGAGCGCCGCGGCGCAGGCCACCGGGTTTTTCTCGTGCGTGTAATGGCCGAGTGCGTGCTGACCCGCCACGTTCAAACCTTCGCGGGCGATCAGCGCCGCGAGTGGAAACACGCCTCCGCCGAGGCCCTTTCCGAGTACGAGCATGTCCGGCACGATCCCGTAGTGCTCGCAGGCGAACATCCGACCGGTGCGGCCGAGCCCGATCGGGATTTCGTCCAGGATCAACAACGCGCCGTGCCGGTCGCACGCAGCGCGGATGCGTTGCCAGTAATCTGGCGGCGGAATGAACGGCGTGCAGCGCACCGTCTCGGCGATCACCGCGGCGACATCGCCCTCCTTTTCGAGCACGTACTCCACGTAGTCGGCGCACGCCAGATTGCAGGCGGCACCGCACTTGAACGGGCAGTGCCGGTTGTCAGGCGGCGGCACGTGCTCGCAGCCGGGCAGCAGCGGCCCGATGCCCTGGCGGAACACCGCCTCGCCACCCACAGAAATGGCATCGAGCGACGCGCCGTGAAACGCGTCCCACATCGAAATCGTCTTGAACCGGCCGGTGGCCACGCGGGCCAATTTGAGTGCCATGCCGATGGCTGCCGTGCCACCGGGCGCCAGCAGGACGCGGTTCAAATCGCCCGGCGCCAGTTTACCCAGACGCTGCGCCAGACGCACCGCCGGCTCGCAGGTGTAACGGCGCGGGCAAAAGCTCAGTTGGTCGAGTTGTTCCTTGACGGCTGCGATGACGCGCGGATGGCCAAAGCCCACCTGGTGCACATTGTTGCCGTGGAAATCGAGATAGCGCCGGCCTTCGAGATCCTCGATCCAGGCGCCTTGCGCGGACTTCAACGCATTCAGGCAGGGCGTGGACAGCGATTGGTGCAGGAAGTGCCGCGCGTCGGCATCGAGCAGGCGTTGCGTCTCCGCGGAAATGTGCTTCGCGGCCCAGGTCCGGCGCCGGGGCGACAAATTTACGTCGCCTTCGGAGCGCAGTTGGTTACGGCCGGCGGTGGCGGTTGGGGGAACAGGGTTCATCGCTGACAGAACGCAGAATGACTAACCGATGCCGCACGGTGCGAGAACGGCGTCGTCCATGCCGTGGATGATTTTTTTGTCAGCCGGACAAATCGTGGCGAGCACGCCGCCGAGTTGGGGGCGGGCGGCGTCACCGTCGCCAACGACGAAATAATAGGGGCAGAGGCGCACGCGGCCTGGCATGGACACGAGCGTGGCTCGGTCAAAGTCGAAATATTCGGCCGGGACCATGTGGGGTTTTTGGTAGCGCTGGAGCACGTAGGGCGAGCTTTCGAAGCCACGCAATGCCTGGTCCACCGCGGCGCTCCAATCGGCTTGGGACAGGTCGCTGCCCAACGCGACGCTCCGCGCACCCCAAGCGGTCTCGTGAAAACCGGAGACTTTCAGAATGAGTTCGCGCTCACGTTGCGACAGTGTCTTGAGCTGTTGCCAGTCGGTGAGGTTCAATTCGGGAATGGCGGCGTGTGGCGGCAGCGGCGCGGGATCCACGACCCAGGTGCGAGGTACGTGGCGGAGGAGCCGGTCCAAAAACGCCTCGCCCAATTGCTGACGCCAGAAGGCGCGGAGGTTGCGATTCCAGAGCAGCGCAAACAGCAGCTTTTCCTCGAAGATCGGCTTCGGCGGCGGCGTCAACCGGATTTGTTGCGCGGCGGCGAGTTCGAGGATGCGCCCCGAGTTGGCGACGTTTGGGAGATCGAACAATTCGAAGAAGCGATAAACCGCGTCGCCGGACTGAAAATCGGTGAAAGCCTGGTCGTGAACGGAGAAACGGGAACCCAGTTGCGCCGCCAGCCAATCCATCTCGGGCCGGTAGGTGGCCGCCTCTTCGGAGACGACGATCCGGACCTGCGGCGCATCCCCGAAGATGCCGGCAAATCCTTCCAGCATTCCACGCGCTCCGCCGAGCACCACGGCATTGGCGCGCGCATACGCCTGGTTCAGCCACGCGGTCAGGCCGATGCCCCCCGGCACCGAGTCCAGTTCGCTGATGGCGAAACCGGCGTCGGTGAGCAAGATGTCCGGCCGGATGACGCGCGGCACTTCGTTCTTGAAAACCGAATGACGCTGAAGCGCGACCAGTTCGGGAGGCTTGCCGCGGTCCAGCAAGTCCGCCACCCAGGCGGGTTGCTTGCCAACCGCGCTTTGCCGGTAGAGCAGGTTGACCGCCCGGTAAAACTGGAGGAGTACGCGCCCCAGCGAATCGAATTCCTTGGCGAGCTGGGGCGTGATGGCAAACGGTCGGGACGCGATGCGCCAGTGCTGGTCAGCGAACAGACCGCCCGGCGGCAGCGCCTCGCGGATGGCGAGGGCGGCCTGGCTGGCGGAGTTGGCGGGGGATTCGTTCAAATCCCCTCGTAGATCGAGGCCAGCGCCGGTGAGCACTTCAAGGAGTTGAGGTTGAGGGTGGCGCCATCGCCGCCCAGCTTTTCGGAGCGCCAGCCTGCCGCCCGCCGGAACACGATGACCTCGCGGCTTTCCTGGGCCACCAGCGCGTATTCTTCCAATGACTCGATGCTGGTATAGGCAAAGAATTTCTCCCGCCGGTCAATTCGCTGGGTACTGGGCGACATGATTTCAACGATCAGCTTCAGATAGTGCACGAAGCGCGGATGCGTGTCTCGCGGATCGCAGGTCACCACGAGGTCCGGGTAGTAGTAATACTCGTCGTCGCGCAAGCGGAGGTTTACGCGGATGTCGGTCATGTAGAGCTTGCCGGGACCACCCTGGAGATGCTGACGCAACGCGTAGTACAAATTCCCGACCACCTGGCTGTGCGCGCGTGTTTCGCCGGCCGTCGCGTAAACCAGGCCACCGAGATACTCATGGCGCACTTCGCTGGCTTCCTCCGCCGCGAGATAATCCGCCACGGTCACGTACTCGTTCTGAACCACCGCCTGCATGGTTTGAACAGTGGATGAGGCCGGGGACTCTGACAAGTGACAGCCAGTCTTTCGCGTTCAGTTCCGCACCTGGCCGTTGCCGAAACCAAGCCACTTGTAGCTGGTCAGTTCCTCCAGACCCATCGGGCCGCGGGCGCCGATCTTGTCGGTGCTGATGCCGATTTCCGCGCCCATGCCGAACTCGCTGCCGTCGGTGAATCGCGTGCTGGCGTTCCAATAGACGGCCGCGCTGTCCACCTCCGCCAGGAACTGTTTCGCCGTCGCTTCGTTCCGCGTCACGATGCTGTCGCTGTGGGCGCTGCCGTAATGCGTGACGTGATCGACCGCCTGTTCCACGCCGTCCACGACCCGGACGTTCAGAACGTAATCGTTGTACTCGGTGAACCAGTCCTGCTCGGTGGCGCGGCGGATTTCAGACTTCGGATTTCGGCCTTCGGATTTCAAAATCGCCTCAGCCTCGGCGTCGGCGCGCAGTTGCACCTGCTTTTCGCCAAGGCGTTCCCCAATTCGGGGCAGAAATTCCTGCGCGATTTTGCGATCCACCAGCAGTGTCTCCATCGCGTTGCAGACGGCAGGCCGCTGGCATTTGGCATTGAAGACGATCGTTTCCGCCATCGCCAGGTCGGCGTCGCGGTCCACGAAGACGTGGCAGACTCCTTTGTAGTGTTTGATCACCGGGACCTTGCTGCATTCGGCGACGGCGCGGATCAGGCCTTCACCGCCGCGCGGCATGCACAGGTCGATGTACTGGGTCAACGAAAGCAACGCGGGAATGGCCTCGCGGTCGGGCGTCGGCACCACTTGAATGGCGTGCGCCGGAAAACGCTCGTTCAGGACGGCGCGACCGGCGGCGACCATCGTTTCGGCCATGAGCCGGTTTGAGTGCAACGCCTCTTTGCCGCCGCGCAGGATCGTGGCGTTGCCGGATTTGAAACAGAGGCTGGCCGCGTCAGCCGTCACGTTGGGGCGCGACTCGTAAATGATGACCACCACGCCGATCGGCACGGTGACTTTTTGCAGCCGCAGACCGTTGGGTCGGGTCCGCTCGTCGAGAACGCGGCCGACCGGATCCGGCAACGCCGAGACTTCGCGCAGACCAGCGGCCATGCCAGCAATCCGTTTGTCGTCAAGCTTCAGGCGGTCGAGCATTGCCGCGCTCAGTCCGAGGCGGGCGCCCACTTCCATATCGAGCGCGTTGGCGGTCTTGAGCGCGGCGGCGTTGCGCTCCAACGCCTCGGCCATGGCGAGGAGACACGCGTTCTTCTCGGCGGTGGTGAGCCTGGCCAGTTGCCGGGAAGCGGCCTTCGCCTGGCTGGCCAGTTGCGTCATCTGTTCCAGCAAAGTCATCCCCCAAACGCTAGTGGACGGAGCGGCGGTTGAAAGTCCCTTTTTGCGCCGGGAGAACCTGGATTGGCGGCAATTTTTGGTGCCGCGTCGTTGACAGGCGGGGCCGTGCTGGTTAAACCAACTCCGTCGCAACCCTATGCACATTCAACTTGGCTGGATTGATTACACCCTTCTGATCCTCTATTTCGGGTTTGTGCTGGGGATCGGCTACGTGCTCAAGCGCACGGTCAGCGGCAGCAAGGACTTCTTCGAATCCGGGCGGTCCCTGCCGGCGTGGATTTGTGCGTTGGGCTTCATCGGGGCGAACCTGGGGGCGCAGGAGGTCATGGGCATGGCCGCGTCCGGCGCCAAGTACGGCATCATGACCTGCCATTTCTATTGGGTGGGGGCAATTCCGGCGATGGTGTTCGTGGCGATTTTCATGATGCCGTTTTATTACGGTTCGAAGGCGCGCTCGGTGCCGGAGTACCTCAAACTGCGCTTCGACGAAAAGACCCGCGGCTTCAACGCCATGACGTTTGCCTTCATGACCATCATGTCCTCGGGCATTTCGATGTACGCGCTGGCCAAGCTGCTCAACGCGATCCTCAACTGGAATTTTCACCTGTGCATCGTTTTATCCGGGATCATCGTGCTGGCCTACATCTTCATGGGCGGGTTGACCTCCGCGATCTACAACGAGGTGCTCCAGTTCTTTCTGATCGTGTTTGGCTTCCTGCCGCTCATCTTGCTCGGCCTGCACCAGGTGGGCGGTTGGAGCGGCGTAATGTCCAAGCTGGCGCCGGTGGCGACGAAGGCTGGCTTCGCGGAAGGCGCCTGGGCGCATTCGTGGACGTACACCGGGAGCGCCCAATCCAACCCAATGGGCGTGGAGTGGTTCGGCCTGGCGATGGGCCTGGGCTTCGTGCTGTCGTTCGGTTACTGGTGCACTGACTTCCTGGTGGTGCAACGCGCGATGGCGGCCAAGGACATGAGCGCCGCCCGCCGAACCCCACTCATCGCGGCGATCCCGAAGATGCTTTTCCCCGCGCTGGTGATTCTGCCCGGCATGATTGCCATTGCGCTGCACTCCGCCGGCAACACCAGCTTCCAACTCCCGCCGAAGAACGGCGGCCTGGATTACGACATGGTCGTGCCGACGATGCTTTCATATTACTTCCCGACCGGCATGTTGGGCATCGGCCTGACCGCGTTGATGGCGTCGTTCATGTCCGGCATGGCGGGTAACGTGACCGCCTTCAATACCGTCTGGACCTACGACATCTACCAGGGCTACATCAAGAAGAACGGCACGGACGCGCATTACCTGGCGGTGGGCCGGGCGACCACCGTGGTAGGCATCCTCGCGAGCATGGCGGCCGCGTACGCCGCGGCGAAGTTCAACAACATCATGGATATTCTCCAGCTAGTGTTCGCCTTCGTGAACGCGCCGCTGTTTGCGACGTTTCTGCTGGGGATGTTCTGGCGACGCGCCACCGGCCACGGCGCGTTTTTCGGGTTGATCGCCGGCACCGTCGCCGCGGCCATCCACCACGGCCTGACGTTGCCCAAGCAGATGCTCGCAGAAGCGGCGGCGGCCCTGAACACCACCTTGCCGGACAATCTCCTCGCCGTCGGCTCGAACATTCTCGACAAGGCGGCGGGCATCAAGGGCGGCTGGCTGGGCCATCTGACCCACGTTTACCCGAGCGAGATGGCTCAGAATTTCTGGACCGCCATCTACGCGTGGTCGGTTTGCTTCGCGGCGACGATCGTGATTTCCTTGGTCACCCGGCAGAACAAGACCGACCAGGAACTGACCGGTCTGGTCTATTCGCTCACGCCCAAACTGACCCAGCACGGCGTGCCGTGGTGGAAACAACCGGCGACACTGGGTATCATCGTACTGGCCGCCGCGGTGGTCCTGAACGTGATTTTCTGGTAAACCTATGCAACTCGACGTGCGTCTCCCCATCGGCCTGCTGTTCTCCCTGTTCGGGGTTTTGCTAACCGGTTTTGGCTTGGTCAGCGACAAGCAGATTTACCAGCGCTCCCTGGGCATCAACATCAACCTCGGCTGGGGCATCGTCCTGCTGCTCTTCGGCGTGGCCATGCTGGCTTTGGCCTTGCGGGGCCGGAATAAAGCGTCCCGGTGAATCTGGATGCGCCGCCCGACTTGGCATTTTGCCGTGCGACCTAAACCTCCCCAAACCTGACTATGAAACTCAAACTCCTCGGTCTGGTCGTCGTCGCCACGCTGGTGGCGTTGGCTACCACCTCCTGTTCCACCTGCTGCTGCTGTAAAAGCGGCACCTCAGCTATGAAAGCAACCATCGAAAAAGCGCCCTTCGGCAAAACACCCGACGGCACGGCCGTCGATCTCTACACTCTCAAGAACGCCCACGGCGTCACCGTCAAGGTGATGACCTACGGCTGCATCATCACGGAAATCGACGTGCCCGACCGCACCGGCCAGATGGGCGACATCGTCTTGGGCTTCGACAACTTCGAGCAGTACCTACAGCTGAAGAACCCGTTCTTCGGCGCGGTCGTGGGCCGGTACGCGAACCGCATTGCCAAAGGCAAGTTCACCCTTGACGGCCAGCAGTACACGCTCGTGACGAACAATTACCCCAATGCCCTCCACGGCGGCGTCAAGGGCTTCGACAAGGTGGTCTGGGACGCGGAGCCGGTCACTGTCCCGAACGGCGTGGCCATCCGTTTCAGCTACGTCAGCCGCGACGGCGAGGAAGGTTATCCCGGCAACCTCAACGTCGGGGTGGTGTACACTCTCACCGACGACAACGAGTTGCGGATGGACTACGAGGCCGTCACCGACAAGGCGACTGTGATCAACCTGACGAACCACAGCTACTTCAACCTTGCGGGCACCGGCGACATCCTGGGCACCGAACTCCGTCTCAGCGCCGGTTCGTACACGCCCGTGGACGACACCCTGATCCCGACCGGTGAGATCGCGTCGGTCAAAGGCACGCCGATGGACTTCACGACCGCCAAGCCCATCGGCCGCGACTTGGGCCAGCTCACCAACAACCCGCAGGGCTACGACCACAACTTCGTTCTGAACCGCGCCGGCAAGGGCCTGGCCCTCTGCGCCCAAGTCTATGAACCGACGACCGGCCGCACGATCGAAGTCTCCACGACCCAGCCCGGCGTGCAGCTCTACTCCGGCAACTTCCTGGACGGCACCCTGACCGGCAAAGGCGGCATGGTGTACAAGCAACACGACGGCTTCTGCCTCGAAACCCAGCACTTCCCCGATTCGCCCAACCAGCCGACCTTCCCGTCGGTGGTGCTCCGGCCGGGCCAGACTTACAAACACAGCACCGTCTTCAAGTTCGGTGCGAAGTAACTTCCGCTCGTCACTTTTGCGAAGCCCGGTCGCGCCCCGCGTGGCCGGGCTTTTTGCTGCCCAGCCTTGGATCAATTGCCGTCCGCCAGCGCCATCGTGCCGCCCCGGTGAGAACCTGATCCGACGGGAGCGCGCGCACAAACCAGTGCATCCCGAAGTTGCCGATGGAGCGCCGGCTTTAAGCCGGCTTTGCGCCTGAGCCTGCCTCGGGACAACAAGTCGGGTCTCAAGCCGGCTCCAAGCCGGCGCTTCGGAACTCGCTGGGTCCGATACGCCGACAACTTCGGGCACACCTCGCGAACGGGCGCATCTCACTTTCTTGCAACTTCGGTGGGAATTCCGAGGAAAACCGGAGATTTGCCTTGGGATCTCTGGGTGAAATCATGTGAATTCCCTCGGAAAACGGAGGGTGTGCAAGAAAGTGAGATGCGCCCCTCGCGAACACCCACTTGCCGCCGGGCTTGACCCGTGCGCGCGGCTCTGCCAGACATGGGCCATGCGTACATCGCTTCCCCTCTTGACTGGCCTGCTCCTCGCCGGACTTCCGGCCAACGCTGCCGAACACGCGATTCATACCTTCAAACGGATCGAACTCACCCCGCAGTTTTGGGCCGAAGGCGCCTTCATCGGCGACTTCAACCACGACGGCAAAATGGACGTGACCTATGGCCCATTCTGGTATGCCGGACCGGACTTCACGGTCAAGCACGAGTACCGTCCCGCGACCGCGACCTTCAAACACAAGCAGGCCGACGGCACTGAAGAGGAGGTGCCGGGTTACGAAGGCGGGCTGGGCAACAAGAATGCGTACTCGGACGACTTCTTCAGTTGGACGGCAGACTTCAACGGCGACGGCTGGACGGACATCCTCGTCGTCGGCATGCCGGGCGAAAACGGGTACTGGTTCGAGAACCCGCAGGGGAAGGAAGGCCACTGGACGCGACACGTGGCGCTGGATGTGGTCGATAACGAGTCGCCGGAGTTCCGCGACCTCGATGGCGACGGCAAGGCAGAGTTGGTCTGCAACTCGAAGGGCTTCTTCGGCTACGCGAAGCCGAACCCGGCGAATCCCGGCGCGATGTGGCAGTTCCATCCCATTTCCCCGAACAACAATTACCACAAGTACACGCACGGCCTGGGCGTCGGCGACGTGAATGGCGATGGCAAAATGGACCTGCTGGAGTCAAACGGCTGGTGGGAGCAGCCCGCCTCGCTGCAAGGCGATCCGGTCTGGAAGTATCACAAATTTGTTTTCTGCCCGCCCACTGACCCTGGTGTGCCGGTCGGCGGTGCGCAACTTTTCGCCTATGATGTGAACGGCGACGGCTTGAACGACGTGATCACCTGCCTCGCGGCGCACGGCTTCGGCCTTGCCTGGTACGAGCAGGTGCGCGACGGCGGCGAGATCACGTTCAAGCAACACCTGTTCATGAACAAGGCGCCGGCGGAAAACCGCTACGGCGTGCGCTTCTCCCAGTTGCACGCGCTGGATCTGGTGGACATCGACGGCGACGGCTTGTTGGACATCGTCACCGGCAAACGCTTTTGGGCGCATGGCCCGGAAGGCGACCCCGAACCGAACGCCCCGGCGGTGCTCTACTGGTTCCAGCTCGTTCGCGGCGCGGATCGTAGCGTGGACTGGGTGCCACGCCTCATCGACGACAACTCCGGCGTGGGCACCCAGGTCCTCGCGGCGGACGTGAACGGCGACGGCCGGCCGGACGTCATCGTGGGCAACAAGAAGGGCGCATACGTGTTCCTCCAGGAAGTGCGGAAAGTCAGCGAACCGGAATGGCAAGCGGCCCAGCCGAAGCCGGTGGCCACGAGTCGGTGAACCATCGAGCCGGAGGCGTCGGCGGATGAACCCGGACAAGGCGCTTGAAAGACAACTCACTCGCTACCGCGAAATGACGTGCGACGAGCGGATCAGGATGGCCTTGGGCTTACACGAGCTGGCGAGCGAAATGGCGCGCGCCAGAATTCGTGCCCAATACCCGCATGCCACGGCCGCCGCAATCGAGCGGTTCTTGGCCGAGCGGCGTCGGTTGGTGCTCCCTGCATGATCGACACGTAAAGTTTGAAACCAGAAACGCATGAAAGGAACGCCATGAAACTCGGATTCGTCTCCGCCATCCTCCCGGACCTGTCGTTGGAACAGGTGCTCCAGTTCGCCAAGACTGAGCAGTTCGCCTGCGTCGAACTGATGTGCTGGCCGGTCGGCAAGGCCGAACGCAAATTCGCCGGCGTCACCCACGTCGATGTCAGCGGCTTCAACCAAGCGCAGGCGGATGACGTGTGGGCCAAGGCTCACGAACACGGCGTCGGCATCAGCGGCCTCGGCTATTACCCGAACCCGCTCGATCCCGATCCGGAGGTCGCGAAGAAGTCGGTGGACCATCTGAAGAAGGTCATCCTCGCCGCCGAAAAGCTGGGCCTGAAGATTGTGAACAGCTTCGTCGGCCGCGACTGGACCAAAACGCTCGACGAGAACTGGCCGCGCTTCCTCAAAACCTGGAAGCCGCTCATCAAGTTCGCCGAGGACCACGACATCAAGATCGGCATCGAGAACTGCCCGATGTTCTTCACCCGCGACGAATGGCCCGGCGGCAAAAACCTCGCTGTTTCACCGGCGATCTGGCGGCGAATGTTCAGCGACCTCCCCAGCGACCACTTCGGGCTCAACTACGACCCGTCGCACTTCATCCTTCAGTTCATGGACCCGGCGTCGCCCTTGGTGGAGTTCAAGGACAAGCTGTTCCACCTGCACGCGAAGGATGTCCGCATCCGCTGGGAGCGCATGAACGACGTGGGCATCTTCGCCTATCCCCTGGAATGGCACGAACCGCGCATCCCCGGCTACGGCGACATCGACTGGGCGCGTTACCTGGCCGCGGTGCAGGCCGTCGGTTACGAAGGCCCGGTGTGCATCGAAGTCGAGGACGGCACGTTTGGCAGCACCCTGGAAGGCCGGCAACGGGCGCTGAAGGTCGCGCGGAACGTGCTGGCCCCTTTCTTGGTCTGAGCAGAGTCGAGTGGGCCGGGCAGACGGTGGCGCATTCGGCCTGGGCCAGGGTCTATTCCGCGCAGATGAAGGCCAAGGGCCATTGGGCCATCCTGTAGGCGCTGGCCTTCAAAGGGGTGTTGGCAGACCCGCATGTCCTACGACGAAGCGCGCTATCTCCAACAACTGCGGCATCGCCAAAGTCCCAACATCGTGACCGCCTGACCAATGGACCTCTTTTCCCCAAAACCCTTGCGCGGACCAGCTCAGGTGTCGTCCCACCGTGGCCTCAGATCTCGACCGGTTTCACCCGCTGGCCGTCGCGGACGCGGTCGCCGGGGTGGAGGATCACGGCATCGCCGGGCTTGAGGCCGGCGAGGATTTCCATCTCCGAATTGCTCGCGTGCCCGACTTTGATCGTCCGCAAATGCGCCCGGCCCTCGGTGACCACGAACGTCGCCCAGTCCTGCCCGCGCCGGAACAGCGCGCCGGAAGCCACCTTCGTTACCTGGTCGGCTTCCCACATCACGATGCGCGCCTCGACGCGGAATTGGTCGCCCAGGCTGCGGCGTTGTTCGGGCGGCGTGACCAGGTCGGCGATGACATTCACGCGTTGTTCCTCGACGCCAAGCGCCGAGACCTTGGTGAACGCGGCCGGTTCGACGTGCCGCACCCTGGCCTGCAAAGGCACCTCGCCGCCCCAATGTTCCAGCTCGATCCGCGTGCCGGGCCCGATGCGGGCTCCGTCGCGAGAGAGGACGTCGATGACGACTTCCAGGTCGGTGGGATCGCCGATTTCCAGCAGGGTCTGGCCGGCGCTGACGACGCGCGCGCTTTGGTCCGGAACCCGCAAAACCCGGCCGCTGGCGGGGGCCTTGACCTCGGTGATGTCGCCTGCCGGCGCGGGATTGGTGAACGCGGCCAACGTCGCCTCAGCCTCGCGCAGTTCGCTTTCCGCCGCGCCTTCGTCCCGCATGGCCGACTCGTCCCGCCATTTCATGACCTCCAGTTCCTGAATGGAAACGGTTTGTTCCGCGAACAGCTTTTTGAAGCGTTCGAGTTCGCTGGTGGCGAAGCGGTGCGCCGCGCGGGCGCGTTCGAGGTTTTGAATGGCGGCATCGCGGCGGGCTTCGGCCAGGCTGCGGCTGCGCGCGTCCAGGAGAGCAGGGGGCAGCGGCTCGATCTCGGCGACCACGGTTTCGCCGGCTTTCACTTTGTCGCCGGGATCGAGCGCGATTCGCCGCAGCCGGCTGGCCAACGGTGCGGTGACAAGGTAGCGTTGCTTGACGCGGGTTTTGCCTTCCTCGGTGACGGTGGACTGGAGTTTGCCGACCTGGATGGTGGCGAGTTCGACCAGCACGGGTCTGGGCCAGAAACCGGCGACGATCAGCGCCAGCAACAGGACGAGTCCCATCCACGGCAGCCAGCGGCGTGAATGGCGGTTGGCTTGGTTGGCTCGCGGCCGGCCAGCGGATTTGAGCGCGGGCGCATTCGCCTTCATCGGGGAAACCGGGTTGGGCTGCGCCGCAGGCAGGACTTCGGCGTTGCTTTCGTGGTGGTCGTTCATGAAAAAGTCCGAGTACTTATTCGGGTGCCTTCAGGGCGCTGACCAGGTTGAGCCGGTTGACGCGTCGCAAGACCACAACGGCCGAGGTGGCCGACGCCACAAGGACCGTCAGCGCCGCAAACGCGTAGTTCGCTGAAGTCAAGATGACCGGCAGGTGAACGGTCTCGGTGTTCACGGCGCTGACGATGGCGGTGGCAAAACCGGCGCCGAGCGCGAGCCCGATCGGCAAGGCCAGCAGCGCCAGCACGCTCAGCTCGGTCAGCAACACTCCGCCCACCTCGCGCCGCGAAAAGCCGATGACCCGCAGCGTGGCCAGCTCGCGCGCCCGCTCGGCGAGCGAGATGCGGGCGTTGTTGTACACGACGCCGAACGAGACGATCATCGCGAGCACCATATAGACTTTCTGGAAGAGACCGATGCTGGCGGCGGTGGTGTTGCGGAAATTCTCGCGCAGCGACTTCTTGATGGCCACCCAACTCACGCGTGGAATGTCCTTCAAGGCGCGCAGGAAATCGGCTTGCCGGTTCGCGTCCAGGCAGAAGCTGGCGCCGGAGACGATGTCCCCTTCGCCGAGCAGGCGGTTGAGGCTGTGCAGGTCCGTGTAGGCCGCGACACCGGCCAGGTCTTCCGAAAGCCCAACCAGCGGCAGGATCAGCGTCGGGCGCTTGCCTTCCAGGACATCGATGACGAGGTCGTCGCCCAGCCGCGCCTGGAGCGCCTCGGCGAGTTTGGACGAAAGCACCACGCCTTGCGTCGGGAGCACGATGCGGTGGTCGTCTTGGTCGATGACGCGGTTGTGGAGTGCGCTTGGCAACTGGCCTTGCAGCGGGAGCTGGCGTTGGTGCGGGCCGTTGCGGATGCGCACAAAGGCGGTGCGGAACGGTTCCATCGTCACCACGCCCGGCAGTCGGCGAAACAGGTGATTCACCGCGGCGTGCGCCGGCTCCACCAGGCCCACGCTCAAATCCTGTTGCTGGAGCGTGTCCCATTGATAATCGAGCACGTAACTCACCGAATCGCGAAAGGCGTTCGGGACGACGAGAATGCCCGTGGCGAGCGACAGCCCGGCCACGGTGAACAGCGCTTGCATCGGCCGGCGCTCGATGTTGCGTACCGCGATGCGGAAGGTGTGCGAGAGCCAGTGCGCGATGCCGGTGCGTTCGACGAGCGCGGGTCGGTAATCTGCGGGTGGTTCCGGGCGCATCGCCTCGGCGGGTGGCAGGCGGGCGGCCCGGCGAACGGCGCTGAACACACCGGCCAAAGCCGCGCCGGCACAGACGAGCAGGGCGACCGAAAGCGCCGATTCGTTCAGCATGAAGTTCAGCTCCGGAAAGCGGAAGAACGCCGTGTAAAGATGGACGAGTCGAAGCCCCAAGCCGATGCCGCCCAGGCAGCCCAGGACCGTGCCGCCGGCGACCATGACGAAGGCGAACTTGAGGTAGTGCACCGCGATCTGGCGGTTCCCGAAACCGAACGCCTTCAAAATGGCGATCTGTTCGCGCTGCAAGTTCAGCAGGCGCGACAGGATCGAGTTGGTCATGAACGCTGCGACGCTCAGGAACACCACTGGAAAGCCAATCGAGAGCGCCTTCAACACGCGGATTTCGTCGGAGACGCGGATGTGCGACGGGTGATCCGACCGCCCGTAGGCGCCCCGGCCGCCATAAGGCGTGAGCAGCCTGTCCAGCGCCGCAATGACCAGGCGCTCGACGGCGCCGGGTTCGAGCGTCAGCGACACGAAATTGAACGCGCCATCAAGGTCAAACGCCGCCGCCACATCCGAGTATCGCATCCAAAAGATGCCATAGGTGCGGTTGTCCGGCAGCGCGGCGCCGGGGCGCGATTCGAAGATGAACTCCGGCGACAGCACGATGCCCGCGATCCGCAACGTTTGCCGGCGGCCGTTGAGCAACATGGTGACGGTGTCGCCGGGCCGAAGCTGGTTGGCGACTGCGAACGCTTCGCCGACCAGCGCTTCGCCGCGGCGCTCGGCCGACAGCCACTGACCGGTGCGGAGGAAGAGCTGGTTCAACTCGGGCTGGCCAAAATCCGGCAGCGACCGCACCAACCCGCTGGCCGGCTCGGCCAGGCCGGCGATGTCCAGCGTGACCTGCATCGAGATGCCAACCTGCACTTCGGCCACGCCGGGCAGGGCGCGGACGCGGTCGGCCAGCGCGTTCGGCGCGCGCTTGAGATTGGCGAAGACGTCGGCGAAGCGATTGGACTCGTAGTACTCGCGCCGGGTGGTATCGAGCGATTTGATCAGGCTGCGCGCCATGATCATCATCGCCAGGCCGCAAGCCATCACCAGCGCAACCGCGAAGGCCTGGCCTTTCATGCGGTTCAGGTCGCGCCACAGCTTGCGGTCGAGGTAGGAAATCATCACCAGTTCAGGCTGCTGGCGGGGGCGCGCTGGGCGTTTTGCCGGATGTGATGCACCCGGCCGTCGGAGAGGTGAATCACCCGGTCCGCCATGTCGGCCATGATCGCGTTGTGAGTGATGACGACCGTGAGCGTGCCCAGTTCGCGATTCGCATTTTGAATCGCTTCGAGGACGACGATGCCGGTCTTCACGTCCAGCGCCCCGGTCGGTTCATCGCAAAGCAACACCTCCGGGCGCTTGGCGATGGCGCGGGCGATCGCGACTCTCTGCTGCTCGCCGCCCGAAAGCTGGGCGGGGAAGTGATCGAGTCGCGCGCCGAGATGGACCAGGTGGAGCGCGTCCTCGGCGGGCATGGGATCGCGGGCGATTTCGGTGATGAGCGCCACGTTCTCGCGCGCCGTCAGGCTGGGGATGAGGTTGTAGAACTGGAAGATGAAGCCCACCGCGTCGCGGCGGTAGCGCGTGAGTTGGTCCTCGTCCGCCGCGGTCAGATCCATGTCGCGATACCACAACTCGCCGGTGGTCGGGACGTCGAGGCCACCGAGGTTGTTGAGCAATGTGGTCTTGCCGCTGCCCGAAGGCCCGAGCAACACGACGAGTTCGCCGGCGTGCAGGTCGAGGTCCACGCCGGCCAGGGCGTGCACCGCGGCCGTGCCGGTGCCATAGACCTTGGTCAGTCCGCGGACGCGGAAGACCTGGTCGCGAGTCGAGGCTGTAACCGCGTCTGAGGTAGGCAACGTCATGCCGCGAAGCGGATTTGGTAGCAGCGTTGCGGCGCCGATTCAAGCGCGGGGGTGCGGCGAACAAGTTCAGCCTTGGCGCTTTGGCACCGGATCGTCCGCGGCGTTGCCGCACGGCCGGGGCCGCTTGAACCCGATCCCCTTCTGCCTCGTGGTGGGGTGACGAGGGTTGGGAGGCGGCTTGCCGCACCCAGCGGCGACCCGGCTCAGCCCTGGAGATAGATGCATTTCAGGTACTCAGCCTCGGGGAAGGTGGCCGGGTGATCGGCCGGGTGGAGCGTCGTTTCGAGTTCCGTGAAGGTGCGCCCGCTCCACCGGGTGGCCTGGCGCACGGTGTCGAAGAACTCGGCCGCGGAAACGTGCGCCGAGCAGGAGGCGGCCACCAGCACGCCCTGGCGCCGGAGCGCTCGCAGGCCATTCGAGACCAGCCGGCCGTAAGCCTGGATGGCGCCGGCCCGTTCCACCTCGCGCTTCGCCAGGGAGGGAGGATCGATCACCACCACGTCGAATTGCCGCGTTCGATTCTGGTCGAGCCAGGCAAACGCATCCGTCCGGATGCATTCGTGACGGCATCGGGCCAGCGAGGGGTCGTCCCGATTCAGGCCGAAGTTCCGCCGCGCCGCCGCGAGCGCGTGTTGGCTGAGGTCGAGATCCGTAACCGACCGTGCGCCACCACGGGCCGCGTAGAGCGAGAATCCGCCTGAGAAGCTGAAGGCGTTCAGGACCTCGGCGCCGGACGACAGCCGCTCCACCCGGCGACGGTTTTCGCGTTGATCCAGGAAAAAGCCGGTTTTCTGACCGTGGACCACATCGGCTTCGAAGCGCAGCCCCGATTCGAGAAACACCGGCCGCTCGGCGAGAGGCTCGCCAGCGAGCAATTGCCCGTCGGAAACCCCGAAGTCTCGCTGCGCCGCCGCTTGCGTGTTCCGGCTGAGCCGCAGGACGAGCCACTTCGGACGCAGCACCGCGCATAGCAGATCGGTCACTTCCTTGATCCGGGGCAGCCACGCGGCGGTGTAGAGTTTGAGCACGAGCACGGTGCCGTAGCGATCGAGCACGAGCCCCGGCCAGCCGTCGCTTTCGCCATGAATCCAGCGAAAGCCGGTGGTTTGTTCGTCAAACCCGCCGCGGCGTCGCTCGATCGCCCGGTGCAGTCGCTGTTGCCACCACGCGGCGTCCAGCGTCAGCGGGTTGCCCGCGTGCAGCACCCGCACCCGGATGGGCGCCTCGGCGTCGAACCACCCGATGGCCAGAAACCGATCCTTCCGGTCGTAAACGACGGCCAGTTCACCGGTTTCGCCCGGGCGATTTTGATCGAGGACCGCGCCGGCGAAGAGCCACGGATGACCGCCGCGGAGGATCGTTTCCGCCGTAGCCGTCACGCGCAACCGCAAGCGTGGCCGGGTCTGGGGCGACCGTAAGTTCACGGCTAGTGCGAACCGAACAGGACTTTCCGTTGACCCATCGGGGAAAAGTCCGGCAGAGGGCGCCGTCGTGCCAAGCGCTAAACGCACTCAACGCGGCGGGGGGCGCACGTATTTGCCGACGAGTCCGACGGGGCGCGGTTGGGCGAGTCCCATCGGACCTGCGACTCCGCTGGGGCCCCCCCTACGATCATCCGTCCATCGCCCCTGGCACCAGAGGTCTTTATCGACGCCGGGCTGACATTGGGTGCGGCGCGGACCCGATTTTTTCGCTGGCCCGATGCCGGTGATTTCAGCTTCCTTTGGAAGCGTGATTCCGCATTGTTTCGACTCAGTTCCGTTCCCGCCCCGCAACGGCGCTCCCGAGGGCGATGGGCGGCCACTCAACGACACCCGCGCCACGGTTTTGATTGGCCGGCGTCGGCTCCACTCCGGCTTTCTGCGAGCCCTGGCTTTCGCCTCGATGCTTTCGTTCCTGTCCGCAAGCGACCGGGCAGGCGCCGCGCCGGCCGCGGAGGCGTTGTTCCGACAAGCCGCCGAGAACGGTCGCGCGGCCAGCGAGTCTTTCCAGCGTTGCCAGCGTTACGTCGCGGCCTGGTTGACAAAGGCCGATCCGGCGACGGGCCTGATCCCGCGCAATCTCACCCAGGACGGCGATTATTGGAACGGCCGCGATGCCGGCGCCGACAATTACCCGTTCATGGTGCTGACGGCGTGGTTCACCGATCGCGCACTCCTGGATGGCCGGTTGCTCGACATGCTCCACACCGAGCAACGCCTGACCGCGCGCGTGGACCGGTTGCCGGACGATTATTCGTTCTCGAAGCGCGGCTGGCGTCGGCCCGAAGTGAATTTGGACGAGATCATCTTCGACGGCGCGGAGTACGTGAAGGACGGCCTGATCCCGCTCACCGAATGGCTCGGCCCCAGCCCGTGGTCGGAGCGCATGACCGGCCTCATCGACGACATCTGGAAACACGCGTGCATCCAGACGCCGTTTGGCGCCGTCCCGACATTGAACTTCGAGGTGAACGGCGACCTGCTCCAGGCCGGCGCGCGGTTGTACTGGTTTACCGGCGAAGCCAAATACCTCGATTGGGCCACGCGATTGGGCGACTACTACCTCCTCGGCACCAACCATCCAACGCGCGACCTCAAGCAGCTTCGCCTCCGCGACCACGGCTGCGAGGTGGTCAATGGCCTGACGGAACTCTACTTCGCCTTGAAGCACGTCCGCCCCGCGAAAGCCGCGGCGTATCGGGAGCCACTGCACGCGATGTTTGACCGCATCCTCGAGGTTGGCCGCAACGAGCACGGCATGTTGTACGACTGGGTTAATCCCCAGACCGGCCAGCATTCGCAGGGCATTTGTGACACCTGGGGTTACGACTTAGACGGCTTTTACACGATGCACTTGCTGGACCACATGCCGGCTTACCGCGCGGCGGCGCTGAAGGCGATGGGCAGTTTGCAGGCGTACTACACGAATTATCGGTGGGAGGGTGAAAGCGCGGACGGTTACGCGGACTCGATCGAAGGCGCGCTCAATCTCCTCAACCGCGAACCCGTGGCTTCGGCTGCCGCGTGGGTGGACAGCGAGATGCGCGTGATGTGGGCCAAGCAGAAGCCGGATGGCATCATCGAGGGCTGGCATGGCGACGGCAACTTCGCCCGCACCACGATCCTGTACGCGCTCTGGAAGACCCAAGGCGCGAGTCTTCATCCGTGGCGGGCGGACGTGCGGATTGGCGCGGTGCGGGACGAGGACGGCAGTCTTTACCTCAGTTTCTCGGCCGACCAGGCATGGTCCGGACGCGTGGTGTTCGATCGCCCGCGACACAAGGAGTTCATGCATCTGCCGCTCGACTATCCGCGCATCAACCAGTTCCCGGAGTGGTTCACCGCGGCGGAGGGCACGGTGTTCGAGGTGGAGGATCTGAGCGCCCAACGTCATTGGCGAGCGACTGCGAAGGAGCTTACGGCCGGCCTCAGTGTCGAGCTCGCCGCCGGGCAGGAACGGCGCTGGCGGGTGCGGCTTGCGCCGAGTAGCGCGCCTGTGGACCGAACCAAGTGAACAGAAACGACGCGTACCTGTCTGGCTGTGCCAAACCAAGTAGATCGGAA
>JAKANS010000046.1 GCA_021823625.1 bacterium
TCGACGGGAAGAGGGGAGGTCTGCACCAAACCGGATTGGGCACTCCTCAACCCCAAAACCCCAAGAAATCTGCGCCCCCTGCCCCTGAAAAAAGTCAAACCTCGTTCCAGTTGCGAAAGTCGGGCTAACGCCCCCCCCACCGCGCCGCCGCCCCCTCCGAACTGGTTGTCGCTCACGCTCTCCGCAACTCGCCGGCCGATTTTCTCTTGTCCTTGCCCAATACCGACGCACTCAAGAAAGGCCTCGCCCCCAAGCTCGCCCCAGAAAGATGCCCGCCGCTGTGCTTGATTCAATCCGACCCAGCCGCAGGAACCTGGCACTGTCCAGTTCGAAATTCGGAGACCGAATGCCGAAAGCAATCCGAAGCCTGAAATTCCGAATCCACAGCCCTCCAACGGAGTCGCCGCCCCTCAGATCAAGGCATTCTCGGAGTTCGGGTTTCGGGCTTCGGATTTCAGGGCCGCAGGTATTGTTCTCCCTTTGATCGGCCGGACTTTAGAGCGGCCCTGGCCGATCGCTTTCGGGGCTGCTTTTTGGCTGGCTTCCAAGGGCTGGTTGCGTTTATCTTATGCCAACCCTCAAACTAAGGATGTTATGAGCCGAAACCTGAAGACGGACGTGCTGGTCGTGGGCGCCGGACCAGTCGGGATGTTCACCGCTCTCTTGCTCGCCGAAGCCGGTGTCCGCGTGACTCTGATTGAGTGTGAAGATCGGCCGGCCGCACACAGTTACGCCTGCGGGCTGCACCCGCGCTCGCTCAAAATGCTCAACCGGCTCGGTT
Source organism: bacterium (assembly GCA_021823625.1). Taxonomy (GTDB): domain Bacteria; phylum Verrucomicrobiota; class Verrucomicrobiia; order Limisphaerales; family J093; genus DSVZ01. The sequence continues at coordinate 782 of JAKANS010000046.1, forward strand.
TGCTGGAGGCCGTTCAAAAAGAGGCGCGCCGGCTGGAGAGCGTGGCGTTTTATTCCGAGAAGGGTCGCGAGGTCGAAATCTCGTTTGCCGCGCTGCCGGCGGAATTCCCGTTCGTGCTGGTGCTCCCGCAAAACTGCCTGGAGGCGCTGCTGGCGGAGCGGATCGCCACGCTGGGCGGCCATGTGCTCTGGCACCACCGGCTTTCCGCGTTGCAACCGCGGCCGGACGGCGTCCTCGCGGAAGTCGATCAGTTGGTGGGCACGGGCACCGGTTCCGCGGTGCCGCGGTGGGAATGGGTGGTGGGCCGCACGATCGAGGTGGCGGCGGACTACGTGGTGGGTGCCGACGGGCACCATTCGCTCGTGCGGCGTCTGTTGGGAATCGAACACGATCACCTGGCGACGCCGGAGTTGTACGTCGTCTATGAGTTCGAGCCGGAGTCGCCCCTGGCGGACGAGTTGCAGGTGGTGGTGGCCGAGCAACGGAAGAGCGTACTCTGGCCGTTGCCGGGCGGTCGCTGCCGGTGGTCGTTCCAACTGGCCGGGACCGACGAGACCGAGTTCGGCGAGAAAGATCGCAACCCGAGCTGGGCCGAGCCGGCGGCGTTGGCCCAGCGCACATGGGAGCGCCTCGAAAAGCGGCTGCAGCTCCGGGCACCTTGGTTCGCCGCCGGCATCCGGGCGGTGGATTGGGCGGTGGACATCCAGTTTCAACACCGGCTCGCGCGGCAGTACGGCCGGGACCGCTGCTGGCTGGTGGGCGACGCGGCGCACCAGACGGCGCCCGCCGGCATTCAGAGCATGAATGTGGGGTTGCGCGAAGCGAAGGAACTCGCCGGCATCCTGACCCGCCTTTTGAAGGGCGATGGCTCGGCGGACCTCCTGGAAGACTACGAGCGCAAATTCCGGAGCGAGTGGCTGACGCTGCTGGGAGCGCAAGGCACCCTGAGCGCGAGCCCGGACGCCAAGCCTTGGGTGAAGGCCCACGGCAAGCACCTGCTGTCATCGCTGCCCGCTTCGGGCGAAGACCTGACGGCGCTGCTCAGGCAAATCGGGCTGACGCTGGCTTAGGCGCGAATACCGGTAGTGCCAGGCACCGGGCCGGGGTTCGGCGGACGGCAAGCCGCGCGTCAGAGGCGCCGGTTGCCGCAACCTGTTCTTGTCACCGGCCGCGGTTCCAGCGTGAATACCCGGCGTGACGCCCACCGCACCAACGCCCGTTCTCGAGGCCGCCCGCCTCACGAAACGGTATGGCCGCGTCACGGCGTTGGACGCCGTCGATCTACAGGTGCGGCCCGGCGCCATCGGGTTGCTGGGGCCAAACGGAGCCGGCAAAACCACCCTGATGAAATGCCTGCTCCAATTGCAGCCCATCACCGACGGCCATGCCCGGTTGCTGGGCCGCGACGTTGCCCGCGAGGGCCGCGAGCTTCGCAAGCTGGTGGGTTTCGCGCCGGAGCAGGACTGCCACATTCCCCGCATGGTCGGGTGCGAGTACGTGACATATTGCGCACAACTGTGCGGCCTGACGTTCCAGGCGGCCAGGCAACGCGCCCACGAAATGCTCGATTTCGTCGGCATGGGCCAGGAGCGGTATCGCGAGATCGGCACGTACTCGACCGGCATGAAGCAGCGGGTGAAGCTGGCCCAGGCCATCGTCCACGACCCGCAGATCGTTTTCCTCGATGAACCCACCAACGGCCTGGACCCCAAGGGCCGGGTGCAGATCCTCGAGTTGGTCCACACGCTCTGGCGCGAGCACGGCATCTCCGTGGTGCTGTCCTCGCATTTGTTGCACGACGTGGATCAAATCTGCGACCAGATCATCATCATCGCCCAAGGCCGCGTGCTGGTGCACGACACGTTGGAGAACTTGAAGGCGCGCCGGCGTGGCACCGCCGAGGTGGTGCTGGCGCATCGGCAAAACGACTTCCTCACCGCCTGCCAGCGTCGCCAGTGGCCTTGCGACGCCAGTCCGAACGGCCGCCTGCGCGTGGATCACGGCGGCACGGACGTCACGCCGGTGCTGGAGTTGTTGCGCGAAATCCAACTGGTGCCGCTGGAGATCGTGCCCAGCCCGAACGTCCTCGAAGAAACGTTCCTGCACGCATTGGAGACCTCCCATGCCACTGCATGAGGCACATTACCAGCACTGGGAAGGCGTCCGCTCGGGCATTTGGAGCCGGCGCGCGGTCATCGCCGCGAACGGCCTGCGCGGCTGCCTGCGCGGCAAGTGGCTGCGGCGGGTGCTGGCGGCATGTTGGGGCGGGGCGCTGGCACAGGTGGCCGTCCTGTTCGCGCTGGGCCAGTTGCTCGTGAAGGACAGTCTCGTCGCGCGGAGCACCAACAATTTCGATCCGCAGCTCCGAGGCTTTCTCCAAGGCCTGGTCGGCTGGCTCGAACAGCATCCCGAAATCTCCGTGCGGGTGACGCAGGATTTTTTGTTCTACCAACTCAGCGGATACCTGACCGTCTTCACCATGCTGGCGATCGCGTTGGCGGTGCCGCACCTGATCACGCGTGACCTGGGCAGCAAGGCGATCCTGATTTATTCGTCGAAGGCGATCACCCGCTGGGACTACGTGCTGGGCAAGGCCGGCACGGTGTTCGGATTGATCGGGTTGACCTGGCTGGGTCCGGTCGTTTTCTCGTGGTTTCTGGGCAACCTGCTGGCCCCGCACTGGCATTTTTTCTGGCACTCCCGGCTGGCCTTGCTGCACGCCGGACTTTACGGGCTTGGCGCGGCGGCGGTGCTCAGCGGTCTGGCGCTGGGGGTCTCCGCCATTTCTCCGCGGGAGAAGATCACGGCCACGGCCTGGCTGGCGATCTGGCTGGTGGGGCGCGTGTTCAGCTCCATCGGCAACGCCCCCCGCGAAGTGTTGGCCAGCACGCCGCGGCATTGGCTGGAGCACCTGAGCACCACGTTCAACCTGAGCCAGCTTAGCGCCTCGATCTTCCGGCTGGGCGACGATCTCCAGTTGGCCCGGGAGAACGTCCCCTTGATCGGAAACCTGCTCCACGGCGCGAACCCGCGCGCACTCGCGGCCGTCCAGTCGCCCGACGTGTGGGGCGCGGTCATCAGTCTGGGCGTGATGCTGGCGATCGCCGCCGCCCTGGTGGCCTGGAGGGTGAAACCCGAATGAACGGCGAACCCGTCATCCAGGCCAGCGGTCTGAGCCGGTGGTATGGCATCGTGATGGGGCTGAACAATGTCAGCTTCGAGTTGGCGCCGGGCCTCACGGGTCTGGTAGGGCCGAACGGCGCCGGCAAGAGCACGTTGATGCAGATCATCACCGGCCAGCTTCAACCCAGCTCCGGCGCGCTCACGGTGTTTGGCGAAGCACCCTGGAACAATCCGCGGCTGCTCGCGCGGCTGGGTTATTGTCCCGAACACGAAGCTTTGCCCGGCGATCTGCGGCCGCTTGAATGGCTGCGTGGCCTTGGGCTGCTGTCCGGCCTGACTTCGGCCGGAGCGCTCCGCCGCGGCGAAGCCATGCTCGAAACGGTGAAGCTGCCGCGGGAGGCGTGGGGGCGGCGGATGGGTCAGTACTCGAAAGGCATGCGGCAACGGGTGAAGCTCGCCCAGGCGCTTTTGCACAAACCCGGTTTGCTCGTCCTGGATGAACCCATGAACGGCCTGGACCCGATGGGCCGGCAGGAGATGGCGCAGATCCTCCGCGACTGGGCCGCCGCGGGCACCAGCATCGTGATCTCCAGCCACATCCTTGCGGAGCTGGAATCGCTCTGCCAGGACATCCTCATTCTCAACTGGGGCCGGATCATCGCGTCGGGCAACCAGATGGAAATCCGCGCCGACCTCAAGGATTGGCCGGAGGAACTGCAAGTGCATTGCGACGCCCCGGACCGGCTGGCGCGGCGCCTGTTCGACAGCGGTCTGCTCCTCGGCTTTGACCTCCAACCGCAGGCCGGCACGGTGACGTTTCGGATCAAGAACCCGCCGGCCTTTTACCAGCAATGGCTCGAGTTGCTGCTGGGCAGCGGTGTGCGCGTGTACGAAGTGCGCGGGTTGAACCGCTCGCTCAGGCAGATTTACGAAAGGGTGACCGCATGAACCGCCTCGGCCCACGTTAGCGGCATGTCCACCAGCGTCCCAGTTCCCGTCGCCGAATCTGCGCAACCGACGTTCGTCCGGGCGGTCAGCGGCCTGTGGCTGTTGACTTGGCGCCGCCGCCTGGCTTGGCGTCAACTGCCGATCCTCCTCGCCACCGTCCTGGCCATTCCGGTGCTGGCGGGGTTGGCGGCGTTCGGCCGCACCGGTCAGCCGGCGATGTTTTTCCAGTGGGTGGTGGTGTTCTTTCTCCAAGTGGCGCTGCCGCTTTACTGCCTGGCGGTGCTGGGCGACGTGATTCGCGGCGAATTGCAGGCAAATACGCTCGTGTTCCTGGCCACCCGGCCGCTGAGCCGCGCCCGGCTGTTCCTGGTCAAGTTCCTGTGCGAACTCGCCTGGGTGGAACTGTTGGGCGTCGCCACCACCATGCTGTTGCTGGCGGTTGGAGTGGCCCTCGGCGTTTCCCAAACGCTGGCGATGACGCCGTGGTTGTTGGGAACGACGGCGCTGGCGGCAGTGGCCTACGGCGCCTTGAGCGCCTTGATGGGGATGGTCCACCGGCGGTTTCTCGTGCTGGGCGCGATCTATGGTTTGGTGGTCGAGGTGGGCATCGGGCAAATCCCGACCAACATCAACAACCTGTCCATCAACCGCCACCTGCGGACGCTGCTGGCGAACCTCGCTCCGTTCCAGGACACGTACGGGTGGTCGCCCGAAGGCACGCTCACCTCCGTGCTGGTCCTGGCGATGGCGCCGGTCGTTTTGGCGGGCCTGGCCGCTGCGCTCTTCACCTGGCGCGAGTACCATTACAGCGAGGAGATGCACAAATGACATGTAGGAAAGCCGCGAATTCCAGGCGCGCAGGGCCGCCACGCGAACGGTCCCGCTGGTTCGCGGCCGGTCGCGGCACGTTCCAGCCCGGCGCCAAGTGAGGTTGGCCAATGCGAACGAAGTCCAAGCACCGCTTCGCTGAACCGCCGGCCGAGACCCGGCCCAGCGCCCGGCGGGTTGTCCTCCCAGGGTGGAAGAAGGCGCTGTTCGCTGTCATGGCGACGATGCTGGCCTTCGCGGCGTGGGAAGGGCTGCTGGCCGTTTTTGGCGTAAAACCCGCCCTGTATTCCGCCGACCCGTACGTCGGCTTTTCTTCGTCGATACCGTTGTTCGTCGAGGAAACGGCCGCGGACGGCACCCAAATGATGGTGACAGCGCCGAACAAGCTGAGGCTCTTCAATGCCCAGCAATTTCCACGGAAGAAAGCGCCGGGAACGTTCCGCATTTTCGCGCTGGGCGGTTCGACGGCCTATGGCCGGCCGTATGACGATGCCACTTCGTTCGTCGGTTGGCTGCGGGAGTATCTGCGCGCGCTGGCGCTGGACCGAAAATGGGAGGTGATCAACGCGGCCGGAATCAGTTACGCGAGCTACCGGGAGGCGAAGTTGATGGAAGAACTCATCGCCTACCAGCCGGACCTTTTCATCGTGTGTTCCGGCCAGAACGAGTTTCTCGAAGAGCGCACTTATGGCAAGATTCGCGACCTGCCCGAGAGCGTGCGCGGCGCCGGCGCGCTCGTCAGCCGGACCCGGACCGCGGCGGTCGTGCGCAAAATCGTCGAATCGCTGAAGCACTCATCTGGCGCCGGCGACCGGCCGGTCACCGTGCTCGAAGGCGAAGTGGTGACCAAGTTGGACAACACGGTCGGTCCCAACGCTTACACCCGTGACGACGCCTTGCGGGAACAAGTGCTGCGTCACTTTCGTTTCAACCTCGCCCGCATGGTTGAGATTGCCCGGTCGGTCGGCGCGGGGGTCATTTTCATCACGCCTGCCACGAATCTTCGGGATTGTTCGCCGTTCAAGAGCGAGCATCGCGCCGGGCTGTCGAGTGAAGACCTTCGCCGGTGGCAGACGTGTTTTGACCAAGCCCGCCAGGCACTGACCCAAGGTTCGGACACGGCCGCGCTGGCCGCCTTGGATCAGGCGGTCCAGATCGATGACCGTTACGTCTTGGTCCACTTCGCGCGCGGGCAGATTCTGGTCCGGCTCGGGCGGTTTGCGGAGGCCAAGCAGGCGTTCGAACGCGCTCGCGACGAGGATGTCTGCCCGCTCCGGGCCCTGGGACCGATGCCCGGCATCGTGGCCGAAGTCGCCGCGGAACGGCAGGTGCCGTGCATTGATTTTGTGGCGATGCAGGAGGCGCGTTCGGAGCACGGCATTCCGGGCGCCGCCGTCTTCCTCGACCACGTGCATCCGACGATTGAAAGCCATCGGTTGCTGGCACTCGAACTTTTGAAAACGATGGAGCGCGAGGGTCTCGCCAAACCGTCCTGGGATGAGGCGGTCATCCGCCAAGTGACCCAGAAAGTCGAGTCCAGCGTGGACCCGGCCAAGCAAGGTATCGCCTTGATGAACCTGTCCAAGGTCCTGGGTTGGGCCGGCAAACTCCAGGAGGCGCACCGGTTGGCAGTTAACGGCGCGCAACTGAATACCAATCGCGCCGACGTGCAGTACCAGGCCGGCTTGTGTTGCCAGCTTCTGGGCCAGGTGGACGACGCCATCCGGTATTATCGCCGGGCAGTTGTCCTCGATCCCACGGCTTCCGATCCGCGTGGCAATCTCGGTGTCGCGCTCGAGGACAAGGGCGAATTCCTGGCGGCCAGCGAGCAATTCGAAGCCGCCATCCGCTACGGCGATCCGGTCGAGGTGGCGCGCAACCAAACGAACCTGGCGCGGATCCAAAAGAAGCTTCGCGCGTCGGCAGGCGGGAAGTGAGCGAACCGCCTCGCACCGCCTGGCGGTTATACTCCGGCTCCGGTCGCAAGGGAGACTACATGAATGGGTAAATAAAGGGCGCCAGAGCGGAACTGGTCGAGAAGACGACCAGAGCGGCGATGATCAGGAGCAGGAGCACCAGCGGCGCCAGCCACCATTTTTTTTCCTGCCGGATGAACGACAGGAACTCTTTGCAGAGCCGCCACACGAGGCGGTCAGGCTAGCGGGGGAAAGCGAGCGTGGCAAAAGGTTCCGCGCCAGCCGGGGAGGACCCTCATTGTCTGGCTGGAGCTTGCCGGTTGCCTGGGCGCCGGCGTTCGGAGACGAACGATTTTTGGTCGCCGGGTCCGGCGGTTCTTTTTGTCGGATCCGCGGGATTTTTCGCTTGTCGAGGCTGTCAGGAAAGCATACCCGTCTTTACAATAACCAGTTAGAGTTCAACAGACCCATTAGAAACAATCTGCTAGAAACAAGGCTTATGAACCCACCCACCCCCAAAATCGCCTCGCGTTTAGGCGTCGCCCTGGCCGGTCTGCTGGCCGCCGGAAGCGCCTTCGCGCAAGCCACTCCCAGCCTCCTGGCTTACTGGGATTTCAACAACGCCGGCAACCCCAGCAAGACCCTCGACAAGCTTTATGCTTTCGCGGGTGCACTGGAGGCCGGCGCGGCCTTCACACCCGATGCCGGCGGCCGAACCGCCACGGCGGGCGACCGCGCGATGGATTTCGGCTTTGACAGCAGTAAGCAGCTCGTGCGAATTGCCAAGGTGCCGTTCCTGAACGTCGCCGCCGCCCAGGACCAGATCACGATCGTTTTCTGGGAGAACCTGTACGAGGTCGCGAATATGTCGGCCTTCTGGGGCGCCTCCCCTTCGAGCAACAACGGCGAGCGCGGCATCCAGGCGCATGTGCCTTGGAGCAACAACAATATTTACTTCGACACCGCCGGCTGCTGCGACGCCGGCACCCAGCGCATCAACAAGGTCGTGGACACCTCCTGGCCGGGCTACGTGGACACGAGTTACTGGTACACCTGGCGCCATCTGGCGTTCGTCAAGGACGGTGCCACCAAGCGCATCTACATCGACGGCCAACTGTTCCTGGAAGGCTCGAACACGGCTCCGTTGCCCGTGGATTTCACCCAACTGACGTTGGGCGCGCAAACCACCGGCGACAACAGCATGCGCGGCTTGATGGATGATTTCGCGGTGTTCGCCGGTGCCTTGAGCGCCGAGAGCATCGGCCAGCTCGCCAGCGGGACAGCGCCGGACAAACTGCCGGGGGTCACGGTCAGCACCGACCCGCTGGTCGGGGCGGCGAACGGCACCCCGACGGGCTTTATGATCGAGGTCACTGACTCCCCGACCAAGCAGGTGAACAAAGACACTGTTACGGTCAAGTTCGACGGCGCGGACGTCAGCCCGGTGATAACCAAGTCCGGTTCCGCAACGACGATCGTTTACACCCAACCCTCCGGTTTCCTTGTGTCCGGCTCGACGCACGAGGTGGCGGTTGCCTTCAAGGACGCGGGCGGCGCGGATTACGCGGCAACGCGGCCGTTTAAAGTCGTGGACTACGTGCTCGTGCCCGACTCGTTCGCACTGCCGGATGGAGCGGTGGACAAGACGAAGCCCGGTTTCCTGGTCCATCCGTACCAGACCGAGGCGGCACAGCCGAACACGCTGCAGTGGACAGAGGAGCAACTGGCGGGCCTGCACGGCGCCAACATCGCCGACCTGACCGGCGCGGACGCCAACGGGTATTACCCGGTGGACACCATCATCAACTTCAACGTCGATGCTCCCAACATGGTGGGCAATTTCACCACCGACACCGGTTACACGGATGAGCTGTTCCCGGGATTCCCGGGGACCACCGGCTCCACCGGCAACGCGGCGGAAGAAGTCCTGACCTACCTCGAATTCCCGGCTGCGGGCACCTACGTCATGGGCGTGAACAGCGACGACGGCTTCCGCGTGGCCACGGCCCGCAACGCCAAGGACAAGCTCGGCGTAATCTTGGGGCAGTTCGATGGCGGTCGCGGCTCGGCTGACACGCTCTTCACGTTCTACATCCAGAAGGCCGGCGTGTATCCGTTCCGTCTGATCTGGGAAAACGGCAATGGCGAATTCTCGGCGGGCAATGCGGCGAACCTGGAGTGGTTCACCGTCGATGCCGCCGGTACCAAGATTCCCGTAAACGACAGTTCGAAGGCCAACGCGATCAAGGCCTACCGCGCGAGTTCGTTCACGGCCGCCTACGTGGTGAGCGCCGCCCCCGGGTCGAACGCCACCGGCGTGGCGCCCGATGTGGACATCGTGGTGGAAGTGGCGGACGGCTCGACGGCGATCAATCCGTCCACGATCGCCATGACGGTCAACTCTCAGCCGGTCACGCCGACGGTGAGCAAGACCGGTAGCACGACCAAACTGACGGTCGCCTCCACGGGCATGTTCGCGTCCGGCTCCACCAACCAGGTGACGCTCGCCTTCAAAGACCAGGCGACGCCCACGCCGATCTCGTACGATTATGCCTGGCAGTTCGTGGTGTTTTCCTACGTGAGCCTCACCACCGACTTGTGGAGTGACTTGAACTCGACGGACAAGACCAAGCCGGGCTTCAACGTGCGCATCCATCAGGTCGATCCGGGTGACACGATCCTCGGTACCGGCAACGAGACCAGCGGCGAAGCGCAGGGCCGTTACACGGCCAACATCATTGAAAGCGCCGAGGCCCAACTCGCCGGTCTGTACGGGCCGAACGTGGCCGACTTGACGCTCGCGGTAAACGGTGTGTTTGCCGTGCCCACCGTCATCAATTACGACATCGCCGCTGGAGCGATTGGCAACTTCAACGCCAACGCCGTGCCGCCCTACGACATCGCGGACGAGTTGATTCCGGGCATCCCCGGCTTGTCGGCCAACCCGACCGCCGCCATCGCCGGCGAGTTCCTCACCTACGTCGAGTTTCCAACCGCGGGTTACTACCAGATGGGCGTGAACAGCGACGACGACTTCCGCGTTTCGGAAGCCGAGAAGCTGGCCCGCCAGTACTGCGTGGTGGAAGCGCCGGCCGCCGCGGCGGGGCCAATCGCGTCCGTGCCGGCGGTTTATGCGCTGCATGGCCAGTTCGGCGGCCCCATGCCGATCAACCCACCGCTCGTGGCCGACGCGCTCCTGGCCGATCCAATTCAAGGCTGCGACGATCTCGCCAATGCCGCAGCGCTCAAAGGCAAGATCGCGTTGATCGACCGTGGCACCTGCGGATTCGTGGTCAAGGCGCGCAAGGCCCAGGAAGCCGGCGCTGCTGCTGTGATCATCATGAACAGCCTGTTGCAGTATCCATTCACGATGGGGGCCGATCCGCTCGGTCCCGATCTGACCATCCCCTCGTTGATGATCAGCCAGGCGGATGGCAACAAGCTCAAGGCCAACCTCGATGGGCTGCGCATCAGCCTCGGGTCCGATCCGGCCCCGCGATTGGGCGAGTTCAACCAAAACGGCCGCGGCGCCTCGGACACCCTCTTCGGTTTCGTCGTGCCCAAGGCCGGCGTGTACCCGCTTCGTTGCGTGTGGCAGCAAGGCGCCGGCGGCGGCAACGTCGAGTGGTTCACGGTGGCCAAGGACGGCACCAAGACGCTGCTCAACGACAGCAAGGCCGGAGCCCTCAAAGGTTATCGTGCCCGCACGTTCACCGCGGCACCGACCATCGGCATCACCAAGACAGCGGGTAACGTGGTGATCAACTTCACCGGCACCCTCCAGGCGGCGGATGCCGTCACCGGACCTTGGTCTGACGTGGCGGGTTCGAGCCCGCAAACCGTGCCGACCACGGCTGCTCAGAAGTTCTACCGCGCAAAACAGTAACAGCAGTCGCGCAGCCAAACTTCTTCTCCTCACACGGGACCGGGCGCCAGCCCGGTCTCTTTTTTTTCGTATCGTTCTCAGAGAGGGAAACCTCAGACGCGCACCAGCGTTTGGCTGAAACCTTTTCCGCACCGCGCGTGTAGGAATACAAACGACACCGGCGGACCGGGCGCGACGTTCCCGCAGCCGGGGAAGCCGCCTCCGGTCCTCGACGGTGCCCAAACCAGAGTTACCAAGATGAAAAAGCAAATCCTTCGCGGAGTCCTGGCAGGCGGTCTCTGCGTCTTCCTCGCGTCTGCGTGCGCGCAGCCGGGCCTTTCGGCCGAGCTTCTCCGGGATCGCGGCGTGCCCGCGGGCCCGGCGCTGAATGCGTTGCCGCAAGGCGCGGTGGTTCACGTGCAACTCAACAACCTGCTCGGCGCCGTGGAAGGCATCGAGCAGATCGTCGTGCCGGCCGTACCGGTGAAACTGCTGCCGCCGGATGCGCAGGGTCTCCTGCAAACGCCGCACCCGCTGCTCACCGTGCTGGGAATGCAGGCGGTCCAGGAACCGCTGAGCGAGGACAATTTCGCCGGCAAACTGGGCCTGAACCCCCGCGGTTCGCTGGGCCTGACGTTGTATCCCGGCGATCCCCGCCGGCTCTGGGTGCTGAGCCTGCCGGTGGCCGATCGTGCCGCGCTGGCGAACGCCCTGAATGGCCTGCTCCGGCCCACCTTGGTCGAGGACATCAGCCTGGGCGGCGGCTCGGCCGTGCGTCTGGTTCCCCATGCTGCGAACCAGATCCCGGAGCTGTACGTGGTCTGCTCGGACAGCCGGGCGTACATCTGCGGTGACCGGTCGCTGGCGCAAGCCCTGTTCAGTTCGCCCCCCGCCCAGCGCCTTGACCACGACCCGTTCCTGGGTCGCGCCTTGACGGACGTGGCGGGCATGACGCTGAACGTGGTGGTGAATCCCGCCTTGCTCAGGCCGCTGGCGTTTCAACTGCAGCAGGTCCGGATCCTCGGCCTGGCCCAACTGCACGCACGGCGCGCACCGTTGCTGGCGCAGATCCCGCCCGAGGCGCGCACCCAGATCGAGTTGCGCCTGCAGGCCGAGTGGGGCGTGAAGGACATGAACCAGTTCGCCGATTACGCGGAAGGATTCATCGCCGCCACGGCGGGGCAGATCTTCGACTTCGTGACCAACCGGCTGATCGCCTTCGAAGGCGTGGCGGTGGCGGCCGACATCGGTTCGGCCAGCCCGACGGTCCGGCTGAACGTCTATTCGCAGCGATTCCAGCCCGAGAAATCGGCGGCCGCGATCCCGCTGGCGGATGTCCGCCGGGCGATGGCCTGGCTGGGCGGCGAGCCCGCCTCGTTCGAGGTGACCGGCCGCCAGCCCGCGGGTGCGCCGTCGCCAGGGATGACCGCGTGGGTGAAGGCGATCCGGCAGGAATTCGAGGCACGCGGCTTGAAGTCGCCGTTCTTCGACCGGCTGGCCGACCTGCTGGCGCAGGAGCAACCGGTGCCGGCCGTGGAGTCGCGCGTGCCGTGGATCTTGACCACGTGCGAGTCGTTGGAACCGGCGAAGCCGCTCAGCGAGTGCAAGAGTTTCGGCGAATACTTCAGCGAGTTGCCGCGCGCGTTCGCGCACCCTGTGAAGCTCATTCCGGCCGCCGGCCTGGACGTGCTTCAATCCTGCCTGGAAGATGAGACCAAGGTCCTGAACGAGAATCGCAAGCTGGGTCAGGACTTCAACGAGGCCACCACCGGCCGGAAGCCGTTCCTCCAAGCCAACAGCCGCCTGCAGGCCAGCGACGTGCAGCCGCACCTTCGGCGGTTCGTGTTGGAGAACGCGTACACCACGCCGTTCGGCCTGTTCGGCTACGACCAGCATGAGCTCATCAACCGGCGCATCTTTGCCGCGCGGGAGCTGGATGGATACGTCGTTTTTCACCAACACGGCGAGACCACGCAATGGCTCGGCGGTCTGGATTCGCACGCGGCCAGGAACCTCCCGCCGGCCCTGGCCAAGCTGCTCGATCGCGTGCCGGAAGGCGCCAACTGGTTCGCCGTGAGCCGGACGTTGTACCGCCTGCCCATGCTGGTGGATTGGGTTGCCATGCTGGAAGACCGCGTCCACACCGACGCGCAGGCTTACCTCGCGCAAGCCGAACAGGTCTTCGCCAAGACAGGCAACATCGATGAAGCGCTGCCGGAATTGGGCAAACTGCCGATGCCCGAAACGGTCTTCTCGCTCAACCGCGATCCGGCCACCGGCAAATTCTATTGTCTGCTGCCCGGTGGGCTGGCGATCCCGCGCCCGCCCGTCGTGCCGATCCTGCAAAAACTGCTCGCCGACTTTGCCGCTCACGCGGATGAAGACGGCGGCCTGCTGCTGTACCGCCGCGTGCGTCCCGGTGTGTGCGAGGTGGCGGCCAGCCAGAACACCGGCGCGCTCGCCCGCCTGATTTCCAGCGTGGGCAATCGTTTCTTTGACGAATACTTGAGCCAGCCCGGCAAGTTGCAGGAACTCCAAACCGGCTTGGCGGCGCAACACGACTGGGATCCCGAGCGCTACGATCAAGTTCTCGTGCGCAACCCGCGTTGGTACTTCATCCAGACGCCGGCGCCGAAGCGCATCGCCAAAGTTACGCAAGCCATCCCGGAGCGCGACGCGCAAACGCCCGCTGAACTCATCGACCTGTCCCCGTATTACGACGCGGCGTTGACCGAGTCCTGGCACGCCGGCGGCGTGGCGAACAACACCCTGGCCAACCTCCCGCGCGGCTTGCAGGAGTTCGGCGGCGTAAAGTTCGACGTGCGCGGCATTGTTCAGGTATCAGGCCAGGCGGCGGTGCAGCAACTGAACGTCAAGTTCCCGAAGGAAGTCGCTGGCATCAAAGTCGGTCGCACCGCGCACAAGCTGCATTTCTTCCATGCCGTGGGCTGGCAATCGCCGCTGGGCACCACCGTGGCCACGTACGTCGTCCATTACGCGAACGGCGAGACGCGCGAGATTCCGGTCGCCTATGGCAAGGACGTGCGGGATTGGTGGACCCAGGCCAGCGAGTCCGGCGATGACCTCGCCAAACCGGTTTGGACTGGCACGAACCTCGCGGCGCCCGACAACCCGCCGCATGGCCTGTACCTCACCACTTGGGAAAACCCGCTTCCCGACGTGGCGATCGAGAGCCTCGACTATCGCTCGGCGATGGCGAATTCCGCGCCGTTCCTGATCGCCCTCACGGTCGAGTAACGCGCGTTGCGCCTTCGTAATCAGGTTTCACGCGTCGCCGGAGCCACCTGCTCCGGCGACGCCTTTTTGTCGGGCGCTCGAGCCGGAAAGCTCCGTTGCGCGCAGAATTCTCTCCAAAGTTCCAGCCGAAGTGTAATGGTGGCGCGCGTCTTTTCACGCCACAAATGGCCGCTATGAAATCGTCGCTGCCGAACCGTCGTTGGTTGCCGGGCTGGGTTTCTTATTCGTTCGCCATCGCCTGGCTGGCGACGGGCACGGCGCTCGGCGGTGAAGCCGCCACCGCCGCCGTTCCGGTCAAAGTCAGCGCCGGCACCGAAGTCGTTCGCGTCTGGAAACCGGGCGAGCACCTGTTCGTGAAAGGCGAACTGGGACTCTCGGCGGCGCAACTCAGCACCTTGGCGCAATGGCTCGAGGCCAACGCCACGAACTGGGTGGTGGTGTTGCTGGACAGTGCCGCGGGCGAGACTTACCGCACCGCCGACAACCGGACGTTCACCGGCATCGAAGCGGTCAACTACGCGCTCGGCCAGGGATTGATGGGCCAGACGCCGTTCGGCCAGTCCGTGGACGTCCGCACCGGCGAGCGCAATGCCTGTTTCTTCGCGCTTTTCCTCAAGGATCGCCGTTTCTCGTATTACGGCTCGGACGCGCAGGACCGTCGCGGTTTGGGCGAGGACAACTGGATTGGCAACCTCGACGCTCCCGCCATCAGTGCCATGCGCAGCGGCGGTCGCATCGTGGACGCCGTCAAGGACACGATCAAAAACGTCGAGAATCGCCTCACCGCGCGCATCGAGGCCGAACGCCGCGAAGTCGCGCGCCGGGCGGCCGAAGAGCAGGCCAGCCGGGCACGCGTGCAGGCGGAGGCGGAGAACCTCGTCAAGGCCGCCAACGCCGATTTTGCATTGCTCCAGCAGCGCACGGCCGACCTCGCTCGCGGTCGCTCCGAAATGACCGGTGACCTCGCGCGGCTCGATTCGGCGTCTTACCAGGCGCCCGTGGCCGAAGCTGCGCGGCTCCTGTCCAGCGGCGAATATGCGAAGGCCCGCCAACTCGCAGTCGAAGTGCGAACCCGCATCAGCCAGCAACTGCACCGGCTCGATCAATACGCCGAAGACGCCTCGCGACTCGAAGAACTGGGCGGTCGTTACCAGGCGCTTTCGCAGGCGCGCTACGCCAGTTCCGCGCGCAAGCCGCTGGAAGTCGCGGCAGAAAATCTCAAAGCCGCCCGGGCCGAACACACGCGCGGCGACTCGGCGTACGTTGGCCACCTGGCCGCGGCGCAGGAAGCCGTGCGGGCTGCCACCGCGGCGATGGTGTCCGCGGAGCGCGCCGCGCAAGCTGCCTTGGCGGTCGCGGCGCTGGCCGGCAGCACGACGCTGGCGGGGCTGGGGTTGATCGGCCTGTTCTTGAATCGCCGCCGCCTCAAGCCGAAGCGCGAAGCCGAGGAACTGCACGCCACCTGGACGCGCGGTTTGCGGGAGAAGACCGACGCCTTGTTCGCCTTGCTCGATCGTCGCGCCAAGGTGGTCGGTTCATCGGCGGTGGAAGCCGGGCAGCGTTATGACGGCGAAACCCTCCCGCTTTGCCAGCGGATCATCCAGGACGTGGACGAGCTGTTCATCATGTCCGCGTGCGCGGATCGCGTGATGAGCCAGGCGCAGGCGTTGCTGGCGGCACGGTCGCTCGGCGGGCGTTTTGTGAATTCCTTTTCCCGCCGCCGCTACCGGCGCGTGCTCCGCCTGCTGCGCGACGAGCCCATCGTTTTCAAACCGGCGGAAGGCCTGGAGTTGATCGTACGCGGCCAGCGGACGGAGCGCGACCGCCTGCTCGGTGACCGCGCCTCGTATGAGCCGTTCGCGATGACCTTCCAGCAATTGATGGAGGCGTTCAACGAGCGGGCAGGGCGCGCCCTCGCCAACCTCGACCTCGTCGAGTCCAGCGTGGTGGATTGCACTCGCGCGGTGGAGGCGGCACAGGCAGACACCGACGCTGCCGCCGGCGCAGAAGACGACCTGTCTGCAACCGCGAAAGAAGACGGCTTGCTGCGCCTCGACGCCGTCTTCACCCGTTTGTTGCCCGAAGCGCGCAACGAAATGGCCGAAGCGCTCAAGCAGGCGCTAAAGGATCCGGTGGGCGCCTCGCGCACGCGCGCCGCCAAGGCGAAACAACAGACGGCCGACGCCGCCAAGCTAGCTGCTGTGGCCCTCACCGTCCGGAAGGAAGGCGTGCCCGCGTTGGAGCAGCACGTGCAGGCGCTCGCGGCGCAAGGTGTCCACGCGGGTTGGATTGGGGCGGAGGCGCGCCGGTTGTCGGATGCCGCGGACCAGCTTGCCAACGCCGCCCTCACCGAGTCTGCCGCCACCGGCATTGCCGTCTGGGAAGCCGACTGGCGAACCTTGGGGCAACGCGCCAGCAAGGCCGTTGAACTCGACGCGCGTCGTCGTGGCGAGTTACGCCAGGCTCTCGCCAAAACTGAGGCCGCCATCACCGAAACCCGGCAGACTATTGGCGCGGCGTTGCACCTGGATGCCGCGAGTTGTCTGCGCGAGAAAGATCGCGATCCGAGCGCGGTGATGACCAAGGCGGGTGAGCACCTCGCGGCAGCGTTGGCCGGGTTGGAACGCGGCGACGTTGATGCCGCCGAGAATGCGCTGAACGCCACGGCGAATTTGGCGTGCATCGCTGGCGAAATGGCGGCGTCGGCGCAGCGCATTCTGGCGGCGCAGCCCGAGACCGTGCGTTCGCTCCACTCTGAAACTGAACGCCTGGCCGGGCTCGTTGCCGGGCGTCGGACAATCTTGAACGGAATCGTCGGACGTTACGCCGCCTCCGTCCTGCGGCTTGGCGCGGGCGACCCGGCGCATCCAAACGCCAACGGCACGGTCGAGGACAATGTCGCCGAGGCCGAATCGGCACTGGCCACCGCCCGCGAGGCGGTTGACCAGGCCGAAGCCGATTTTCGCGCGGCCAGGCTTTTCCAGGCCGCCGCGCGCTGGGAACAAGCCGCCGGCGCAAACGCACTCGCCGAACATCGCCTTGCCGAGATCGCTGAAAAAGCAAAACGCCTCGAGGCTGCCGAGCAAAGTAATGCGGCTGCCGCCAAGGCGCTGGCCGGTCGCGTGGAGGAATGCGATCGGCTCGCCGCCGCCACCACGACGATGACGCCGACGATCCGCTTGCTGGCGTCGGCGAAGCAGCGATTTGCCGCGGTGCGCCCGCGGATCGGCGCGGAGAAAGAAGACCCGTTTACGGTGGCCACGGAATTGAGCGAGGTTGGCGCCGCGTTGGACGAAGTGGCGGACAAGGCGCGTTGCGATCGCGACGTGTTCGAGGAAGCGGAGCGCAGCGTGCGCGCGGCCACGGTCCAGATCGCCGAGTCGCGACGGGCCGCCAGCGAAGCCGGGTCCGTTGCCGTGCCCAGCAGTCAGGCGATGCGGACCGCGCTCGGCCGGCTGGAGCAATTGACGGAGGATCTGCGCCGGGCGACTGCGGCGCTGGCACAACCGCATGGCGACTGGCCGGCGCTCGACGCCGAGGCGGATCGGATCACCAACGAAGCCGCGCAAGTCACCGCGGAGCTACGGGGCGAGATCGAGCGGGCCCGCGGCGCGAGCGCCGCGCTCACGGCCGCGGCTGGTGCAGTCCGGATGGCGGGCGGCTGGACCGGCGGTTTTGGCGTCGCGGTGTTTGGCTCGCCAGGATCGGACAGCCTGGAACGCGGTCGCGCCTTGCTGCAACGTGGCGATTATGTGGCCGCGCTGGCGATGGCGGAGACGGCCCGCCGGGTGGCGCAGGCGGCGGTGCTGGCGGCCGAGGCCGAGATGCGGCGTCGGCAGGCCGCGGAGCAGGCGCGTCGTGCCGCGGAACGCCGGGCGCGGGCCCTGGCGGAGGCCGCGCGTCAGAGTCGGCGCGGTGCGTGGGGCGGTGACGGTTTCGGTCGCGGCGGTTTCGGGGGTGGGTTTGGTGGGGGCTTTGGCGGCGGCTCATCCTGGGGCAGTTCGGGCTCCGGTGTGGGTGGGTCGTCGTTTTCCAGCGGTTCGGGGGCGAGCACTTCGGGTTGGTAGAACGCCGCGGCCGGCAGCGGGGCGGCGTCTTACGAGCCGGGCGCCTTGTACTGGCCTTATTTTGCCATCACGACGGACAATTCAGCCGTTGACACTCTTTCTCAGCGCCGGGTTCACTTAAAAGTATTCGCGCCCGGCCTGGCCGGCGCTGGTTTGAGAACGAGAAAACGAGAACACTATGGCTAAAGCAACGAAAGCAACGAAGTACGTCTATCTGTTCGGCAACAAGAAGGCCGACGGCGACGGTTCCATGAAGCCGCTCCTGGGCGGCAAGGGCGCCAATCTGGCCGAGATGTCCCGCATCGGTTTGCCGGTGCCTCCGGGCTTCACCATCACCACCGAGGTCTGCACTTACTACTACGACAACAAGAAGACCTATCCGAAGGATCTCGATCCCCAGATCAAAGGGGGCGTCACCTTCATCGAGAAGATCATGGGCACGCAGTTCGGCGATAAGAGCGCCATGCCCCTCCTGGTTTCCGTCCGTTCCGGCGCGCGCGACTCGATGCCGGGGATGATGGACACCATCCTGAACCTCGGCCTCAATGACGAGACCGTGCTCGCCCTGGCCAAGGCCACGAACAACGAGCGTTTCGCGTGGGATTGTTATCGCCGCTTCGTCCAGATGTACGGCGACGTGGTCATGGGCGTGCAGAAGCGCGCCGGGGAGGATCACGAGCCGTTCGAAGTCGTCATCCACGAACTCAAGCACGAACGCCACGAGGATGAGGTCGAGGACACGAAGTTGTCCGTGGACGACCTCAAGGAACTCGTGAAGCGCTTCCAGGCGCTCATCAAGGAACGCACCGGCGGCAAGGCCTTCCCGCAGGATCCGTGGAAGCAGCTTCAGGGCGCCATCGGGGCCGTGTTCGGTTCCTGGATGAACGACCGCGCGATCGTCTATCGCCGCAAGTACAACATTCCCTCCGAGTGGGGCACCGCCGTCAACGTGCAGGCGATGGTCTATGGCAACACCGGTGACACCTCCGGCTCCGGCGTCGCCTTCACCCGCAACCCGGCCAACGGCGTGAAGGAGTTCTACGGCGAATTCCTCATCAACGCCCAGGGCGAAGACGTCGTCGCCGGCGTCCGCACGCCCGAGCCCGTCGCGCAACTCGCGAAGGAAATGCCCGCCGCCTACCAGGAACTGGACAACATCCGCAAGACCCTGGAGTCGCACTTCAAGGACGTGCAGGACTTCGAATTCACGATCCAGGACGGCAAAGTGTTCATGCTCCAGACGCGCAACGGCAAGCGCACCGCCATGGCCGCGCTCAAGTTCTCGATGGACATGACCAAGGAGAAGCTCATTGACTGGAAGACCGCCATCCGCCGCAACCCGGCCGACCAGCTCGACCAACTCCTCGCGCCGATCTTCGAAGTGAAGTCTGAGAAAGCCGCCAGGGTCATCGCCAAGGGATTGCCCGCCGGTCCCGGCGCCGCCTCCGGCAAGATGTACCTCAACGCCGACCGCGCCGATGCCGCCGCGGCCAAGGGCGAAAAGGTCCTGCTCGTCCGCAACGAAACCACGCCGGAAGATCTGCGCGGCATGATCGCCTCCGAAGGCATCCTCACCGCGAAGGGCGGCGTCAGCTCACACGCGGCGCTCGTTGCCCGCCAGATGGGCAAGGTCTGCGTGTGCGGCGCCGGGGCGTTGCAGATTGATTACGCCACCAAGACGCTGACCGTGGACGGCCAGACCTTCAAGGAAGGGGATTTCCTGTCCATCAACGGCACCGCCGGCAACGTCTATGCGGGCCAGCTCCCGACCGCCGCATCCGAGATCGTTCAGGTGCTCGTCGAGAAGTCGCTCGATCCGAAGAAGAGCGAGACTTACGGCATGTATGCCACCTTGATGAACTGGTGCTCGAAAGTTACCAAACTCCAGGTCCGCACCAACGCCGACACGCCCGAGCAGACCGAGAACGCGATCGCCTTCGGCGCCACGGGCATCGGCCTTACGCGCACCGAGCACATGTTCTTCGAGGGCAACCGTATTGACGCCATGCGCGAGATGATCCTCGCCGACAACGTCGAGGCCCGCAAAGCCGCGCTCGCGAAGCTCCTCCCTTACCAGAAGGAAGACTTCGTCGGCATCTTCAAAGCCCTGAAGGGCTTCCCCGCTACCATCCGCTTCCTCGACCCGCCGCTGCACGAGTTCCTCCCACACGAGGACGCCGCGCAGCAGGACCTCGCCAAGAAAATGGGCGTGCCCGTCGAGAAAATTCAGCAGCGCGTGAAGGAACTCCACGAGTTCAACCCGATGCTCGGCTTCCGCGGCTGCCGCCTCGGCCTGGTCTATCCGGAAATCAGCGAGATGCAGGCCCGCGCCGTCTTCGAGGCCGCCGCCGAGGTCCAGAAGGCTGGCATCAAGGTGAAGCCCGAAGTCATGATCCCGCTGGTCGGGTTCAAGAAGGAACTCGACCTCCAGGCCGAAGTCGTTCATCGCGTCGCCAAGGAAGTCATGGCCGCGAAGCAGGTGAAGTTCAGCTACCTGGTCGGCACGATGATCGAAGTGCCGCGGGGCGCGCTCACGGCGGACGAGATCGCGCAGACCGCCGAGTTCTTCAGCTTCGGCACGAACGACCTCACGCAAACCTGCCTGGGCATGAGCCGCGACGACAGCGGTTCGTTCATTGCGCCCTATCAGGAACTGGAGATCATCAAGAAGAACCCGTTCGCCTCGATTGACCAGACGGGTGTTGGCCAACTCATGAAGATTGCGGCCGAGAAAGGCAATGCCGCCCGGCCGGGCATCAAGCTGGGCATTTGCGGCGAACACGGGGGCGACCCGGACTCGGTGAAGTTCTGCCACCAGATCGGCCTGACCTACGTGAGCTGCTCGCCGTTCCGCGTTCCCGTGGCCCGTCTTGCTGCCGCGCAAGCCGCGCTGGAAGACGAAGCCAAGTCGCCGGCCAAGAAGGCGAAGAAGAAGTAATTGAATTCCATCACGGGGCCGCCACCATGCTGGCGGCCCCGTTTCCATTTATGCCCGAACTCGCCCGATTCTACGGCATCGTCATCCGCATGTTTGTGGAAGCGGGCGAACCGCACAAACGCCCGCACTTTCACGCCTATTATGCTGGCGAAGTTGCGGTTTATGGGCTGTCGCCTGTGGAATTGATCGCCGGTGCCTTACCTCGAAAACAGGCGCGCCTGGTTGAAGCCTGGGCTGAATTGCACGAAGATGAACTCGACGTGGACTGGCAGCGCCTGCAAGCGGGCCAACTGCCAGCCCCGATTGAACCGTTGAAGTGATGCAGTTATGAAACATCCGATCCATTTCGTGCAGAGCTTCGAACACGCGGGGCCGTGGACTTTGCTCGTCCGCTTCGAGGACGGCGTTTCGCGGCAGGTTGACTTCCGTCCCGTGCTGCACGGGAGGCTGTTCGGCCCGCTCAGAGCGCTGGCCGTGTTCAACCAAGTGCGTCTCGACCCCGAAGTCCGCACACTGGTCTGGCCCAACGGGGCGGATTTCGATCCCGCCACCCTCTACGACTGGCCGGAAGAAGGACCGTTGCTTGCTGCCAGGGCTAGCGAGTGGGAGACTGCGGGGACATTGGCCGGAGTTCGGGCGCAGTGAAGCTCTGCTACGGGATCGGGCTGAGCTACGTGAGCTGCTCGCCATCCCGGGTGCCCGAGGCGCGGCTGGCCGCTGCGCAAGCCGTGCTGGAAGAGGAAGCCAAGGCTCCGGCCAAGAAGGCGACGAAGTAAATAGAGCGCGATCTCCGCATCGCGCCGCGACGGGCTTGGGACAGCCCCCCTACCTGCGAATCACCCAAGCCGCCCTGACAAACCGGGGCGGCTTTTTGCCTTTGCGGTAACACACCCTTGCACCCCCCGGGGGCATATTCCGGCATGTGTCGTGCGGAGAAGGGAAAACTTCTGTCCATGGGACAGCAGTCCTTAAGTGTCGCAGTGTCTTCGCGTATAGATTCGGCCTCTTAGCTCGCTCAAACATCGGATGAGTCCAGATTCTGTCACATCGTCTGTCTTTGCGCTCGCCCCCTGGTAAGCTTCGTCAGAACAGAAAAACTCCGCTGGCCGTCCACGATCATCGAAGCGCAGCACCACCTTCATTTCGTGAGACCAGCACCGAGAAACCCATTCCTCCCCCTCCCTGTCCCTTTTACGCTCTGTGCCAAGATCCGTTCTCAGTTCCCATTCGCACAGAGACTCAATTCGTGACGGCCTATAAATCTTTGGGGGCCCTCCTTTGCAGAGTGCTTTATGAAATTGCTGGAGCACTCGAACAACCATTTCGTCATAGGCCACGAACACTCGGCTGATTTCGCTCATTGCTCTTGCTCGTTCCTTTGCCGAGATTTCAAATTGCCTTGCGGCCTCCTGTTGGAGTTGGTCTCTCTTACATGCTAGGTCGTCAAATGGATTGCTCACGGCATCTTTAGGAGTGGGCCGCGATCCATGAGGTGGTGAATCGCGCGGGGAAATTCAACAAGGAGCTTGCAAACCATCCCCAATGAGAATCCTTGAGCGGTCTCCTGTCAATCGGCTGCACTGGCCCGTCGCCTCCCGTTGGCGGCTTGACCGCCATCCCCCCCGTCCATCCGAAGCGCCTCTTGCGCGCCGTGCGGTGAGGGGTGTGGATGACTTGGATCCTGAATCCCGCAAGTCCCACACAAAACTCCAGAAGGCCGGCATCAAGGTGAAGCCCGAAGTCATGATCCCGCTGGTCGGGTTCAAGAAGGAACTCGACCTCCAGGTGGCCGTCGTCCATCGCGTCGCGAAGGAAGTCATGACCGAGAAGAAGGTCAAGTTGAACTACCTGGTCGGCACGATGATCGAAGTGCCGCGGGGCGCGCTGACGGCGGACGAGATTGCCCAGACCGCCGAGTTCTTCAGCTTCGGCACGAACGACCTCACCCAGACCTGCCTGGGCATGAGCCGCGACGACAGCGGTTCGTTCATTGCGCCCTATCAGGAACTGGAGATCATCAAGAAGAACCCGTTTGCCTCCATCGACCAGACCGGCGTGGGCCAACCGATCAAGATCGCCGCCGAGAGGGGCAATGCGACCCGTCCTGGCATCAAGCTGGGCATCTGCGGCGAACATGGTGGTGACCCCGACTCCGCGAAGTTCTGCCACAAGGTCGGCCTGACCTATGTGAGCAGCTCGCCGTTCCGCGTGCCGGTGGCCTGTCTGGCCGCCGCGCAAGCCGCGCTCGAGGAGGAAGCCCCGCCAAGGCCGCCAAGCCGGCGAAGAAGAAGTAACAAACCTTCGGAGGGGCGAGCTACCGCGAGCCCCTGACTGAATTCACAAAGGCCGCTCCGGGAAACTGGATCGGCTTTTTTTGTCTCTCAGTTCAAAACCGCGTTCTGCGGCGCTCTCTTCTTGCCTGACGAGGATCAGGCTAGACGCCGCTACCGCTGCAAGTTCGATTTCAGACGTTGCAGACAACCGGCGAGGTTTGTGATGAGGTCATGTTCCCAAATTCGCATGACCCGTAGACCCGAAGCTCGCAAACGGCGAGTGTTGATACGATCACGGTCCCTGTTCCTTCGGATTTTCGCGCGCCAGAACTGGCTGTTCGTCCTTGGAATGTGACCGCAACGTGGACAGCCGTGCCAGAAGCACCCGTCAACGAACACCGCCAGCCTGGATTTGTGGAAGTAAAAATCTGGTTGCCCAAGTAGTGTTTTGTTGGCCAATTGCCAACCGCGAACGCCCGCCCGCACGAGTGCCCCCCGAAGTCGGCCTTCCGTTGTCTTGTTGCCGTGCCCACGGACAGCACGCATTTGTGCTGAACGACTTTTGCTGACGTCAACAAACCTGCCTTGCGGTAGTTTGTGCCTAAGGAGCCGTTCCACCGATCAAATGCCTTCGTCGTAGAAGGCGGTTAGCGCAGTCGCGAACCAGAAGAGTTCGGTGTCAGAGAAGGAATCTGACACCCAGGTTGGAAGGCCTTTGCGCGGAAACATCAATCCCGACAGTGCGGTGCAAAGCGATTTGATCTTAAGATTGATCCGCGTTTCAAGGTCGGCTTGTTTCGAAGCGATGTTCAGCGCCTTCGCCAGAGCAAGCAGGACTTCAAGGAAAACAAACTGCGCTCCTTCCGGCTGTGAGAGGTTTCCGATCGTGGCCCAGAACTCCCTTCCGATCTGCCGGTGAACACGCGTGGCCTTTCCCTTCTTTGACATCAAGACTCCCGGTAGTTTCCGGCGGTCCTCCTCCGCGAAGCCAGCACCCAAGAGCTTGGCTAGAATCTGGTTCTCTTTGTTGTTCGTAGTCCGCTCGGTGCCGTAGGTGAGGCCGATGATGATGTCTAGATTGTTTACTTCGGGGTAGGTTCGCTTGGTCTGTTCCAGCCAAACACCATGGTTGGCGTTGATGGCGTCGGTCATGGCCTGCACTTGCGTGTCGTTGATGCAGTTCGGCCCGCTCTTGACCGACACGAGGTATCGCCGCTTCCCGATCACGCACGACTTGTCTATCTCCCGCCAAACTGACTGGCGGCGACGCTGGGCTTTCTGCTCTCGCGAAAGACCAGCGAGGGACTGCGCCTCCGCGACTTTCTCAGGCGGGTCAATCCATTTGGCTGACGGCCCAGAGTCCACCGGGTAGAAGCCAAGGATAGCGGCCTCAATGGATTTTCCGAAGGAAGTCTCCAGCCCCATGTACAGCTTGTTGTTGAAGAGAAAGTCAGCAAACCGCGCGGGATCAGCGAGCTTCATCACGCTGGCGCAGGTCAGCAAGACGTATGGATTTGTCCGGTAATCTGAAAGTCCGTTTCGTTTTGCGATCGCTTCGGGAAGGTTGGTGGTGATGTATTCGGCGAGGACTCCCGCGAGCGCACTGACACGCTCCCTGCCGACACAGGCAAACAGACGTACGACCTCATCAGGTTCGTATCTTCGCGTCTGCGACTTCAGCACGTCGAAGAGGGGGTTGGCTACTCTGGATTGCGGCATGGCTTTATGCTTCGATCAAAATCTTGCTCCGGCGTTTGGTCTTCGGCGCACCGTAGCTCGGCTTGTCGTTGCTCTCTGCTTCGCCGTCTTGCCAAACGTAAGCCTTTCCGTCTTTGAACCACTGCCGCGTGCGGATGTGGGATTGGACGTAAACAACGCGGTAGGCGGACGGGGCGGCGGAATAGGGTTCAAACCCGCGCTTGGCAAGCGCGTCCAACTGCGGAGCAATCACTTTACCGGCTACTTCGCCAAGACGCACAGGTACAGCGTTGCCGATTTGTGCATATTGCTCGGCGGGCGTACCGCATATTTCCCAGTCATCCGGGAACTCTTGGATACGGGCATACTCGCGCAGCGTGAGGGCACGGGTTTCTGTTGGGTGGCAGAGCGAAGTGCCCGCGTGATTCGGCATCGTGACAAGAGTTGGACAAGGCAGGTCGAGAGTAAGCCGCCGCCACCATCCGGAACGGCCTCCCTTGGCTAGCCAAGCCTTTCCCATCGACTCTTTCTGGATTTCCAATGGCAGGCTTCGCCAGTTCGAGCCGGGCGGAACCAACGCCAGGTAACGCTTCTTGCGAGGACTGAAGTCCATTATCACGGGATTGGGGTCAGTGAGTCCTTCCAGTGCCTTCCCCAGTGTTTGCCACGGCAATGTGTCGTCCACGCTATCGCCGAACAACGGCAATGTTCCGGTCGTGATTGTGGTGTTGGGAGCACCGTGCGTCGGCGTTGCGAATTCAACTACCGCATTGAAGCGATTTCCAATGAACAGGGCTCGTTCTCGAAGCTGAGGGGCGCCGTAGTTTACAGCGTTCACCTCAAAACAATCCATGTGGTAATTGGCGCCGGCAATCCTATGCAAATCCTCGGCGAATACGCGCACGACGGAACCGGGTTGCTCGTCCGGTTCCAGCGGTGGACCGCCCTTTTCGGGCCGCTCCGCAATTGGCCGGTGTCTGAGCGCTGCCGACAACAGACCCCGGACGTTTTCCATCAAGAAAAACTTCGGCTTCAGCGCCTCGACGAAACGAAGGAACTGCCAGAGAAGAGTGCCTCGGTGATCCTGCACTGTGCCACGCTTGCCTGCCGTGCTGAAGGACTGACAGGGCGGACCACCGACCAAAAGGTCCAATTCACCAGGACTCAGCCCCGTTGCAACTAAGAGTTCCGTCGGTTCGAGATCGCTGATGTCGCGGCGGAAGATTACCGGTTGGCCGAGGATCCTGCCGGCCTTCTTGTTCGCATCAATGGTGTCTGCAAAAGCCTCTTCCTTTTCGACACAGGCAAAGACCTCAAATCGTCCGCTTCTCTCTAGGCCAATATCAAGCCCCATCGCCCCGGAGAACAGCGAGACTACCTTGTAGCGGTGGAGCAGCTCAGATTGGCCGGCTTGTTCTTCCTTCAAACGATAGTGTTGGCCTGTAGGAATCGAGTACGAAACAACTCTCGCCGCCTTCTCCCGCCGCGGGGTGGAGGGTGCCTTTGCGACCGCGTTCTGTTTGCGTCGCTTCGGTCTGGGTTTGCTTTGACGCATCACTGCGGACACAGATCTACTTCGCGTTAGCCCGATTTGGAAAGCAATTGTTGCTTGGTTGCGCCACCGGCATCGGCCTGACCCGCACCGAGCGCATGTTCTTCGAGGGAAATCGCATCGACGCGATGCGCGAAATGATCCTCACGGACAACGTGGACGACCGCAAGAAGGCGCTGGCCAAGCTTCTTCCTTATCAGAAGGGCGACTTCGTCGGCATCTTCAAGGCGTTGAAGGGCTACCCGGCCACCATCCGCTTCCTCGACCCGCCGCTGCATGAATTCCTCCCGCACGAGGAAGAAGCGCAGGCCGACTTGCCGAAGAACATGGGCGTGCCCGTCGAGAAGATTAAGCAGCGCGTGAAGGAACTCCACGAGTTCAACCCGATGCTCGGCTTCCGCGGTTGCCGCCTTGGCATCATCCTGCTTCTCAGGAAATTGTCGCGACGTGCGGGTAGCCGCGGATTTTGCCATCGGTGGTCACGAGCGTCAGGCGTTCGAGGCGCGCGGTGGCGATGAGCACGCGGTCCGCTGGATCGCGGTGAATTGGTGGCGGCAGACTGTAGGCTTCGGCTAGGAGTTCGGCAGTGATCGGCAGACAAGTCCACGCCGTCCGCTTCAACAAGGCGTTCCACCAGGCACGCCAGTGTTGTTTGAGCGTGACCTTCCCGCGCTCCTGAAGGCAGGCCAGTTCAGCCACCGAAATCGCCGAGACGAAGACTTCACCCGCGGGCGCCGCGTCAATCAGCTTGAGCGTTGCCGGGGACAGGTCCGCGGTGCTCTCCGCGATGAACAGGATGGCGCAGGTGTCGAGGAGATACGGCATGGCGGCGTCACTTGAGCATCTCCCAGTCTTCCTCGGGAATGCACGGCTCGGTCAGGTCGCCGTGGATGTGCACCGTGCCTTTCATGCAGCCCACGACGCTCTGCTGCGCCCTGCGGGGCGTGGGCTTGCGGATCGGTTCGACACGCGCCAGCGGCACATTGCGCCGACAGACGATCACTTCGCCGCCCTGTTCCACCAAGGCCAACAGTTCGGAAAACCGGTCTTTGAACTCCGCGACGTTCACCGTCTTGCTCATGGCCAGGAACATGGCCAACTTCCTGGATAAACGCAAGCCGTCCTCCAAAGCGGTGCAGCAGGACTTGGCGAAGAACACAGTTGTACCCGTCGAGAAGATTGAACAGCGGGCGAAGGAACTCCACGCGTTCGACCCGATGCACGGCTTCCGTGGCTGCCGTCTGGACATCGTTTGTCCGGTAATCCCCGAGATGCAGGCTCGCGCCGCGCTCGAAGCGGCAAATGCGGCAGCGACCGCACGCAAAGCGAATGCTGCGGCTTCGAAGCGCAGGGTTTTCGCGAGTCCTTGCAGGGTTTGCGACGCGCGGCGCTGCACGATCGCTTGCCGGTGGCGCCGTTTTGCGGCATGAATGTCCCAACGAATTGTGCTTATGATCAAATCCAAGATCCCTACCAACGTCCTGACGGAACTTAACCGCCAGCTTAACCAGGAACTCAGCGCCGCGCACGCCTACCTCGCCTTGTCCGCGTGGTGCGCGAGCCAGAACCTGAAAGGCTTTGCCGGCTTTTTCGCGAAGCAGGCGGGCGAGGAGCGCGAGCACGCGCAGAAGATCCTGCGACAAGTATTGGACCGCGGCGCCGTGCCGGAACTGGCGGCGCTGGCCGCGCCGCGACAAAGCTTTGACTCTCTGCTGGCGGTGGTCGAGCACGCGCAGGTGATGGAGCAGGCAAACACGCAGGGAATCCACGCCGTTTACGAAACGGCGGTCACGGCCAGGGATTACCCGGCGCAGGTCCTGATGCATTGGTTCATCGCCGAGCAGGTCGAGGAAGAAGCCTGGGCGGACGAAGCGGTGGACCGTGTCCAAAGCGCCACTTGCGCCGGCAGTTTGCTGGACCTGGACCGTCACCTCGAGAAGATCCTGGGCACTGACAAGGCAGGCTAACCCCGGGCAATGTCCCGGTTTCAAATTGGTGTCTGCGCCACAGCGGCGGCGCAGGACCGTGCGACAGCACCGTGGCACCCAATCGGGACACGACCTGGCCCCGGTGCGGCGCGCGCGGGTTCCCGCGCCACCGCTCACTCACCGCCAATGAAGCGGTAACCGCCGGCGGGTTCGGGGCCGATTGACCCCGGCTTCGCGCCCTCGTCGCCATCAATGACTTCACCGCCCCGTGGAAGATGCGCGGCGGCGGCGGCACGGCTACTCCGGCGGACGGATTCGCTTTTGTGCTGGGCGACGACGCGGCCGACGGCGCTTTTGGCGAAAACGGCGCCGGCTCGGGCCTGGTCGTCAGCTTCGACACCTACGACAACGGCGGCGGCGAAGCCCCGGCCATCGACGTCAGCTAGCAAGGCGACGTGGTGGCCACGCGCAAGTTCGACATCAGCGTTCTCCGAACTGGCGACACCTTCGTGGACCTCGGCGTGCGCGTAAACCGGAGCGGCACGCTGGATTTGTATTACGGCAACACGGCGGTGTTCCGCGGGCTGGCGTTGCCGGGTTATCAACCGTTTGCCGCAGGCCGCTTCGGTTGGGGCGCGCGCACCGGCGGGTTGAACGACAACCACTGGGTGGACAACATCCGCGTCGCGGTGAACCTGCAGCCGAATGTCGCCAGCATCAGCGGCATCAAGAAGAACGCCAATGGCACCATCACGATCGAGTGGACCGGAGGTGGGGTGTTGCAGACGGCCCCGACGGTCCTGGGGCCATGGTCTGACCTGCCGGGATCGAGTTCGCCGTACACCCTCACGCCGACGGCCGTGATGGGTTTCAACCGGGTGAGACAGTAACGCATCGACAACGGACAGTATCCAGGCGCACCGCGCGTTTCGACGGGCGGTGCGCTTTTTCCTACCTCCAGGCCTGCGTCGGCCGAATGTGCGAACACAGCGGGCGACCGCTTGGCTTGGCCTCCTGAACCTCACGTGGTCGCAGGTTGACTGGCGGGTCTGCCTCGGGCCTTGGTAGTACGGCAAACCGCCCGGCTGCAAAACCGTTTGCCGGGTTGCCTGGCGGACGGCACTCTTCGGCGCATGGTTGAGCACGCTTCTTCCAACACTGCGACGACACAACTACCGCCGATGCGTTACCGCCGCTTCGGCAAAACCGGCCTCCAGCTTCCCGTGATTTCGTGCGGTGGCATGAGGTATCAGCACAAGTGGCAGGACGTGGACCCGAAGGAGATCCCGGCGGACAACCAGGCCAATCTCGAGGCTTGCATTCAGCGCGCGGTCGAACTGGGCATTCATCACATCGAAACCGCGCGGGGCTACGGCACGAGCGAAATGCAGCTCGGCCCGGTGCTGGCGCAGTTCCCCCGCGAGCGGTTGATCGTCCAGACCAAGGTCGCGCCCTTCGCCGATCCGGCGGAGTTCCAGCGCACCTTCGACAAGTCGATGGCGTATCTGAAGCTGGACTATGTCGATCTGCTCGCGCTGCACGGCATCAACAACGCGCAGTTGCTCGACTGGGCGATCCGGCCCGGCGGGTGTGTCGAAGCCGCCCGCCAACTCCAACGCGAAGGGCGGTGTCGGTTCGTCGGCTTCTCCACGCACGCCACGACCGACATCATTCTTAAGGCCGTGGAGAGCGACCTCTTCGATTATGTAAACCTGCACTGGTACTTCGTGAACGACCTGAACTGGCCGGCGGTGGAAGCCGCCACCGCGCGCGACCTGGGCGTCTTCATCATCAGCCCGAACGACAAGGGCGGGAAACTCTACACCCCCCCGCCGAAGTTGGTCGAGTTGTGCGCGCCGCTCACGCCGATGCAGTTCAATGCCCTGTACGGCCTCGCGCGACCGCAGGTTCACACGTTGAGTTGCGGTGTCGCGAAGCCGTCGGACTTCGACGAACACGTCGCGGCGCTGGAGTTCTACGATCGGGCGGCCGAGGTGGTGGCGCCGATCGAACACCGGTTGCGCGCCGAGCTGGAGCGCGCCCTCGGCGCCGACTGGTGCGCACGTTGGTTCGAGGGTGTGCCGGAATACGTCGTCCTGCCGGGGGAGGTGAATGTCCGGGAGATTCTCCGCCTCTGGACTTACGCCAAGGCGCTCGACTTGGTGGACTGGGCCAAGATGCGCTACAACCTGCTGGGCCAGGCGGAGCATTGGTTTCCGGGTGCCAACGCGGCCGAGTTCGACGAAGCCGCACTGCGGACCGCGGTGAGCGGCAGCCCGTTTGCGGATCGGATCGTGGGCATCCTGCACGAGGCGCACGCCCTGCTGTTCGAGGCGCCCAAGAAGCGGTTGAGCCAGGGCTGAACGGCCACGGCCGGCAACCGGCACCTGGCAACGCGGATCGGTCGCCACCGCGCTCTGCCGCCCCGGGACGATCGCTTGCAGCGCGAGCCGACCCCTGCTAATTATTCGCCCGTTTGACGCCGCACGCTCGCGGCGTTGACGGTTCTGGGATCTCCAAGCTGGGGGTGATTTAACCCCTGTTTAGCAGTGGCTTATGAGTGTCTCCATTCTGTCGGTGCTGCTTCGTTTTGTGATTGCCGCGGACGCCCGCCTGCGTGTGGTTCAGCAGCGCGCGCGGTCGGCGGCACGCGGTGAGGTCGCGCGCCAATTGGCGTTCGCGAGCCTTTTCCTGACCGTTGTCGCGTCTGCGTTGGCCGCGGAGAGCGGCGAATCCAAGGTCACATCGTCCCAGGAGACCCCGAAAGCCACGCCGGAGGTCAAGCTGGAGGCCACGGCCAAACCGGCGAAAGCGGCCGACTTCGGAGCGGGCTTGCGCGGCGGTTTCTCCTCGACGGACTTCGGCAACAAGTTCGTGCTGGGCGAGGCGTTCGCTTACCGCGACCTGCCGTGGGGTTGGCATCTAGGCAAGCAATGGTACCTGCAAACCCGCTTGCAGCTCACGGCCGGGGCGGTTGAGGGTTACGACGACGTGGCTTTCGACGGGACGGTCGGCCCGGAACTGGTGCTGAGCTACGCCTCGTTTCCGATCACGCTCGACGCGGGATCCAGCCCCACGATCTTGAGCCGCCACACCTTCGGAGAGCGCAATCTGGGAACGGAGTTTCAGTTCACCAGCCACGTCGGCTTGGAGTGGCGCGTCTGCTGTCATTGGAGCTTGAGCTACCGGTTTCAGCACATGTCGAACGCCGGCCTCAGCCGGGACAACCCCGGCCTGAACAGCCACCTGTTTGGCGTGGTGTACCATTTCTGACCGGTCACGCTTCCGCACGGCAATCACTGCGATAATTTCCACGGTTGCCGAAATCCGCGGGCGAGGCTAACACCACGGCGAAGTCTTGACACGTTGCCGGCCGCCGATTTTGCCGGTCGCGCGCAAACACCGTTGCCATGAAAGCCATGACTCGTCGCGAATTCGTCGGTCACTCCGCCAAAGGCGCTGCCACGTTGGCGGCCGGCGCCGGTTTCCTCACCGCCACCGCCCGCCCGCGGGCCCAAGGCGCCAACGACAAGGTGGTCCTGGCACTGATCGGCGCGGGTGGACGCGGGTCGCAGCTCGCCGGCAATTTCGCCCAGGTGCCCGGAGTCGAGTTCAAGTACCTCTGCGACGCCGACACCAATCGCGGCGCGGGCCTCTTCGCCTCACTGGAGAAAGCGCAGGGCCGCGCCCCGCAACGCCTGAAGGATTTGCGCCAGGCATTCGACGACAAGGACGTGAACGCCGTGGTCGTGGCTACGCCCGAGCACTGGCACGCCTTGGCCACCATCTGGGCCTGCCAGGCGGGCAAGGACGTGTACGTGGAGAAGAACCCGTCGCTGGCGATCTGGGAGGGACGCAAGCTGGTCGAAGCCGCGCAGAAGTATCGGCGCGTCGTCCAGGTCGGATTCCAGAACCGCAGCGCGCCTTACGCCGTCTCGGCGCGCGAGTATCTCCGCAGCGGCAAGCTCGGGAAAATCGTCCTCGTCAAAGTCTTCAACCTCCTCGAAGGCGGCGACTGGAGCCCACAGCCCGACAGCCCACCGCCTGCTGGCCTCGACTGGGATCTCTGGCTCGGTCCCGCGCCGGAAGTGCCTTACAACCGCGGTCGCCACCTGGGCTGGAACGATTGGTGGGCGTATTGCGGCGGGCCGTTTTCCGGCGACGCCAGCCACCAACTCGACCTCACGCGCCTGGCGCTCGGCGATCCCGCCCATCCCAAGTCCGTCTATTGCGCCGGCGGCCGGCTCGGCTTTGCGGATGCGCGCGAAATGCCGGACACGCTCGCCGTCACGTACGATTACGGTGATTTCGTGCTGACCTGTGAAAGCGGCAACGCCACACCCTACATGCGCAAGTTTGGCCAGGAAGTGCGTTACGGCGAACAATGGCCGTACTGGCCGCTAAGCTCGTGTCGGGTCGAGATCTACGGAACGAAGCAGCTCATGTACCTGGGCCGCCACGGTTGCGGCTGGCAGGTGGTCGAGGCGGATGGCAAGGTGGTGGCGCAGGACAAGGGCAAGTTCCCGGATCAGTGGCACCAGCCGAACTTCATCGACTGCGTGCGCTCGCGGAAACAACCCAATGCCGACATCGCCGTTTGTCACGCCAGCGCGTGCCTGATCCACCTGGGCGTCGCCGCCTACCGGGTGGGCAAGAAGCAACTCCTGTTCGATGGCCCGAGCGAGCGCTTCACCAACAGCGA
The DNA here is from genome assembly GCA_021823625.1 of bacterium. Taxonomy (GTDB): domain Bacteria; phylum Verrucomicrobiota; class Verrucomicrobiia; order Limisphaerales; family J093; genus DSVZ01. The sequence continues at coordinate 33,878 of JAKANS010000046.1, forward strand.
CGAGGCGAACGCGCTGCTCAAGCCGGCTTACCGCAAGCAATACCGCGTGCCCGATCAAGCCTAGCGAAGCCGTAGGAACTTGGAGGCGACCGCTGCCCGCGCGAGCTTCGGGACTATTTTGGCGGCGGCAATGGCGTCACCGGACAGCGCTTGTGCCGGACTTGATTCGCCGACGCCGGATCGCCGTACAAGCCCGCCTGGCTGAAGTCCCACGGTTGAAAGCCCAGCTTCAGCGCGGGCGAGGCCGGGTCGAGTCGGAAGTTGTGCGCGGCGGCGTTCGCGAATTTCGGGTCGGCAATCAGCGAATGGCGGCCAGTCCGAGCGTGCAGAAGGCGTTAAGCACAACGCGGGGTTGCGGCGCCTTGGGTGCTGGACGCCATCGGACCTTGCTTCGCCATGAAGAGCGCGGCTGCGTTCAACCGCCGGAGGCGGCAAACCACACATCCGGTGGTGTGGGAGGGAGGCCGGGGCGCAATCCCCGGCCCCCGACCCGACCCCATTTTTCAGACACGCGCTTAGAACGGATAACCCAGGGAAAGTTGCAATGTCCCGGATGGATCGAAGGGTCGAGGGTTGAGGTTGTGGCCGTATTCGAGCCGCACCGGCCCGATCACCGACCGCCAACGCAACCCGCCGCCGACCGACCAGAGCACTTCGTCGAACGGATAGTGCGCGATGTCCGGCGTCACGCCCGCGCCGTCCACGAAGCCGACGATCGAGATCGAGGAGGTGATGAGCTGCTCGACCTCGAGGTTCCAGATCAGCGACGACTCGGCACCGATCTGTTGGCCCAGCTCGTTGAGCGGCGAGGCGCCGCCTTCGCGGTAGCCGCGGACCGTGTTTTCGCCGCCAGGAAAATAGCGCCGGTTGAACGGCAGTTTGGTGGGGTCACCGTTCGGCGGCGCGGCGACGCCGTGGGTCAAACCCAGGTGGGCGAAACCGCCGTTCCACAACGGCCGGTGGTAACTGGCCGTGGCCCAGGCGCGCGCATAGTAGGCATCGCCGCCGAACTCTGGCAGGGCGACCTCCGCGCCCGCCGTGGCGTGGTAGCCCCGGCGGGGCATGAGCGGGTTGTCGCGCCGCTCCACCTGCCAGTCCACGCCCACGCTGGCCGACTTCGTGCGGCCTTCGACGCTGTATTCCGCCGGCGCCGAAACGGCGCTCAACAACTCGAACGCGTAGTGCACGCCGACCTGCTGCGCCGTGTCGGGAAACAGCCGGCGCAACCCCACCGAGGCGCTGCCTTCTTCGCGGGTGAACGAAATCTCCTCACGGCGCAGCGCCTTGGCGGAGAGGTAAAACGTGCTGACATTTTGGCGATAATTTGGAGCAGGAAATCGCCATAAATAACCCAACTGTTCGGCTTTCAGTGGCCCCGATACTTGCTGCGGATTCATTTGTAGGGCCTGCGTAAGGAATTGCTCTACGGTCTGATCGATGGCTGCTCAGATCTTTCGCACGACTGAGCGGCCTAAGTCTCTGACTCAGCCGTTCCGTGCACCTTCGATGAGGGCACGAAAGATCTGCCACAACAAGGCGGCGTAGGTGAAGATCTGGAGCCGCCCGGTTTCCCGATCCCCGATCTCGCCGTAGCTCAACTGCCCGTTGCGCAGCATCGCCTCAAAAAGCAGCCGCTAACGTATGGCAGCCAGATGCACGGAGGCGTAGGCCAACTGGTAACGGCCGCTCTGTTCCTTCAGGAAGCCGAGATGCTGTTTGATTTCTTTGCAGTCGACTTCGCTGGACCAACGCACGGCATAGACTTCAAGAATCTTGGCATCGCCCAGGGTCGCGTCGGTGCAGAGAACGATGCCCCCCGGGTCTTTGTGGCAGGCTCGTACTGGGGCCCTGAAAACCAAGCGGCCCTCCCCCCACCGGGTCGGTTGGCGATCATTGGTCTCCAAGTTGATGCTCACAGTCAAACTGGCGGTCTTATAGCGAGCCTGGCGATTGAGGGGTCGCATCTGGCGCCGCACCTTCACATAGAGCTGGCTGGCGGTATAAGTGCGCCCTTGATACCGACAGGCCAAATTTCCGCGCTTCAGAGCATTTCAATAAATAGTGTAGCCATATTGGGCGGGTGCTGGTAGGGTCTGGGGCCATGCGCACGCGCTCGCTGGATCTCCGGCAACGAATCCTCGATGCCTACGACCAGGACGAAGGCACGCGGGC
>JAKANS010000047.1 GCA_021823625.1 bacterium
CCGCCCAGAGGCGCGCCGGTGACGTCCCAAAATCCGTCAGGAAAAACTCTTGCGAAAATCCGGAATCTTTCTAAAAGCACCCACAGATTGTGCTATAGACCCGGTATTGCTTGGGGGAACCAGAGTCCCGCAGACGATGAACAGTTTCGTGTCTGGATTCCCGTCACCATCGTCCACTTCTGTGCCGTGGTCCGGCGTGAGGTCCACGACTTCGAACACCCGGAACAGTGAGCTGTAGCAGCCTGCAGCCTGATGCCAGTACGGGGAGATCACGGTGGCCTGTGAGTTGAAGTACACTCGCGCGTAGCCCCCGTGGATCGTGTCGAATACGGCCGCCAGCCCGCTCCCGCTGGTGGGAGTTGTGCCTGAAGGAGACACATAGAGCGACCAGGTGTTGACTGGTGTGATCGGTACGTAGGTTTGATTTATGCATGCTGGCGAGTCGGGGCAGTCGTTGGCGTCGTATTGGCACTTCACACCGGGAACGGCGGTCACCGTGGCAGAGATCGTGTGATGCCCCACACACGTGTCCGGCAAAGCGTCGGGGCAACTGATTTCCAAGGTGGGATATGCTGCCCAACTCCACACCCAGTTCGGCACGCAGGGGTTCTCTGCCGCAGACGCGGTCATGAGGCCAGCGTAGGCCAGTCCGGTGAGCACGCAAGCACGGAGGAGGAATTCCCTCATAGGTCAACCATTATTTCGGGACTGAATGTTACGGATCGCCGCCGCCACCGCCACGCGGACGCTGGGGTTCGGTTCGTCTTGAAGCCGCTTCAGGAGAGGTAGTTCGTGCGCAGTGCCCACGGCGCCCACCGCGGCAATGGCGGCCACCCGCAGCGGGATTGTCTGGGCGGTTTCAGCGGCCGAGACCGCCTGGGCCAGAGCGCGGGATTCGCCTGCCCGGGCGCAGACTTGAAATGCGGTGATGCGCGCCAAGTCGCCGGCGTCCGCGGCTTCAAGCAATTCCAGGCTTTTCCCCAACACGCGCTGGCGATCAACGGCCGGTTCGATTGCGCTCAAGTGGAACAGCGCCAGCAGCGCCGTGCCGGCGAGGCTCTCCGATTTGCGTTCCAGCGCCGACCAGAACAGCTCCTGCAGTTCGGCCCGGCGGGTGGCGCCCAGCTTCGCGGCCCGATTGTTGTGCACCGCGGCTTCGTAGTACTCGAACAGGTGTTGCAGGGCGTAGTCGCGGATCACGGCGTGCTGGTCCTCGTCTTCAACGATGGCTTGGAGCACGCTGTCCCACGGCTGTGGGGGAAGCGGCTGACGGGCCAGGAGGTTCATGACGCTGTTCTTGATGCTGGCCATCCGCGCGAGCTTTTCGTCGGTGGTTTTCTGCCGGAGGAAGGCGTACAGCGTCTCGCAGTCGGCGCGGCTCAGCGGCCCGCCTTCGGCAACTTCGCGCAAACGGACGGCGGCGTTCGGGCCGCAGATCTCGTCGATGAGCTGGGGTGTCGCCCGACCGGCCTCGGTTGGGGAGGCGCTGCGGCCATTGCCGGGCGCGAGGCCGGTGGCCGGCGTGACCGCGGCGCGGTCCCCGAGCGGGACGCTCTGGGAACCCGCAGGCGAGACGCCTGCGCTACCCTCCTTCGCCGGGTGGTTCAGTATCCACGCAATCGACAGCCCGGCGAGTCCGACAAGGACGATAGTGGAAAGCAATAGTCGTCTCGTTTTCATAGTCGATCGGTTCGCTCACAGACCGTCATCCAGACGCACCGACCCCTGCCAGGCGGTGATGGTGTGGCAGACGGAAGTCTTCGCCAGCGCCGGACGGAGGAAACGCACGACGGCCTCTCCCAGTGGGTTGAAATCCGCCGCCGTCCAGCGTTTCAGACCGGTGCCGTCCTCGAAAACCACCCCGCCGACGATGAGCTTGATCTCCACCGCCACTTGAGACGGCACCGGGCTGAGCACCAGTCCCATCTCGATCAGATCGGTCCCGTCGTCGTACCGGTCGATGATCTCGAAATCGGTGTCCGTTCCTGAGGACAGCCGGAAGCCATCCACGCGGGCGGCGCTGAGGATCGGACCACCTTCTCCCATACGGGCGACGATATAGCGCGGCTCGGCTTCATCGGTGACCAGCGCGAATCCTGGCCGATCTCCACCGGAAGCGCCACACGGAGTGAGCTTCAAGCGCGCATCCGGTTCGAGGACCACTTCGGACAGAGTCAACGCAGGTCCGGACCAGGTGCGCGGTCGCCCAACCCAAGCGGCCACTGCATCTCCCAGACTGACCGCAACGGCGGTGACGCGAATGGTATTGCTTCGGTTTCGGCCTCGGGCGTCCGTGAAAGCGCCCCGCACGACGAAGGTTCCGGCGCGTTCGAAGCGGTGCGCCACCGATTGCGAGGCGTCACCCGCGTGGACAAGCTGGCCGTCAACTTCGATGCGCGCCATTCCGCTCACCAACGACTGCGCGGCAGTGTCTTGGGGGGCGCATTTGAGCAAGAGGGCATCGCCCACACGCACGGCCATGTCCCGCGCGGTCAGCAGGTTGGTCGGTTCCCAAATGAGAGTGGAGTTTTCCCGGTAACCTCCGTTCTCGTAGGAGAGATGAATCTCAGTGCTTCCGTCAGGGGATAACGGCACCTCGGCATACCAGCGATCGTTTGGCGCGGGTTGAGGGGCAATGTTCACCCCGTCCGGACCGGTGATTGCCATCAGGCTCAGGAACTGGCCGCCCCCCTCCAGGCACACGGGCGAAGTGATCGACCGGATGAGGGTTGAGTCTCTGCGAGAGTTGTCCAAACCGCAGTGTTGTTTAAGCCACACCTCAGCCCAGTCCCTGACACCGTTCCCGTTGGCATCGGGGCCTGGCAGTTGCTGGAGGCGAACCGCGGTGAGTTCGAATGAACGGCCTTTCCGGGCGTTATCCCAATAGAGGGATATGCGGTGCGGCCCGGCTTTAAGCCACGGTGCAAGCACGCGGACTGTGCCCGGCGCGTCAAACCCGGCCACCAGGAGCTTGCGGCCCAGATACTCGCCGTCCACCGAGACAAGCAGTTGGAAACCGCGATCCAAGTCATGCTGGTTATGGGTAGTGCCTTCGATCTCCAGTTGGTAGATGTCGGCTACGAGGGTGTTCAGTTGGTATTCCACGGAGCCCCGGCGGTCGAGGGCGTAGAGTGAATCGCCCTCCGCTGCCCATCGCCCGAGCGTGGCGACGGCTGCGCTGCCTGGTACTTCGGCGACTTGCACGATCCCGGTGACGCGATCCTTCAGGACATCGCGGGCGGCTTCATCCAGGCGTGCCTCGATGTCGGCGGAGGTTCTGGCTTTCGCTGGGCCGCCAACGCCACCGCCGGGAGGCTGAGCGGCCGTTTCGGTCAGCGGCAGGCCAGTTCCGGGTTCGGTCGAGTAGAGCTGGCTCGTGGGGATGGGCTGTTTGGGCGTCGAAGGGCTGCTCCAGAGCAGGCGGATCACCGCTTCCCGGGTACGCTCATAGAACTCCAGCTTGATCGGGTACTTCGCCCCGGCTGCCAGCAACAGGCGAGCGCTGCTCTTCGCCGCCGCCCGGTCGGCCCAAGCATCGATCACCAGGGCGTCACTGATCCAGAGCCGCGCCCCGTCGTCGCTCACGACGTGCAAGGCGTACAGTCCGGTGTATTGCGGTTCGAGAAAACCTTCCCACCGCGCCGCGAAATAATTGGGCCCGATGCCCGTTGCGGGCTCGCCCGTGTCCCAATCGAAATCGACGGCGGCATCGAGGCGGCGGACGGTTCGGCCGGCAGCGCTGTCGAAATACGTTGCTTGCAAGCCGTCCCCTGAGCCGGTGATGCGGGCTGGTTGTTCTGCGCTGGCCGGAACGCCAACAGTCACGCCGTCGAAGGTGGCGGTGCCGAGGACGGAGTTGTCGTGGCTGTTGACGGCGAGCCCGACGAACAGCGCTTCAGGCAGGTCCATCTGCTCGGTGTCCACCCACTCCCAATTTGCGCCGTCGCGGGACAGCCAGGCGGTGAAGACGTTCCCGCGCCGGGTCAGCTTGAGCCAGCCGGGTGCGCGAAAATCGCCGCCTGAATCCAACGTCGTGACGTCCTCTACGCGGCTCCGACGCAACAGGCAGACGCCTTGCCGCGGCGTGACGGCGAGCATCAAATGCCGGGCGGAAGCGCTCAATCCACCTCGCAGCACGATGCCCGCCTTGGCCCAGGGATCGGTGTCTTGCTGGCTGAGAATGCGGGCCACAATCTCCACGTCGCCGGTCCAACGCTGATACGCAAAATGGAAGCCGTCCGCGTTGGCCCAGACATCGGCGCCAGCACCGGCGATTGACCAAATGCCCCCGGTCAGCGTGGCAGCCCCGGCTCGGCCGACGCGCCCGACATCCTGATTCACCCACGGCGTGGGCAGGTTTGGGTTCTGCGGCGGCGGCGGGGCGGGGTTGAGGTCTTCTTCGTAACGCCGCTGGATTTCAGCGAAGTTCGCGTCTGTGATCGACGTATAAAGCTGGTTCTGGGGAATGACCTGTTGGGGTGTTGACGGACTGCTCCAGAGCAGCCGCACACTCGCGCGGCCGCGGTCCTCGAAGTAATCGAGCCGCAAGACATATCGCCGGCCAGCCTCCAGGTTTACCACGGCCGTGGACATCGACTCGGTGTGTTCGTACCATTCGTCGATGATCAATTCGCCATCGAGCCAGAGCCGCGCCCGATCGTCGCACATCACGTGGAGCGCATACGGTTCGCTGAACTGGACTTGAAGCTCCCCTTCCCAACGAACGGCGAAGTCATTCTTTTCCACACCTTCAACCGGAGCGCTTTCGCCCCAGTCGAAATCGATGGCCGGATCGATCCGCGTGATCACCCGGCCGCTCCAATCCTTGTGTTCGTAGTAGCTGGCTCGCAGGCCGTCTCCGGTCCCGACGATTGGAGTGTCCTCTACTTGCGACGCGGGCGTGGCGATTTGGACATGCTCGAAGGACGCGGCACAAATCTGCGAGTGGTCGTGGCTGGTCACGGCCAATCCCACGAAGACCTCGCGGCCGAGCGGGATCCGCTCGGTGCCCAACCATTCCCAGGCCACGCCATCGGCCGAGTCATAGCCACTGATCACGTCGCCACTCCGCACCAGGCGGAGCCACCGCGGCGGCGCGGCCTCCGTGATCGAATCGACGGCGCGGGTCACGCCCCCGGAACCGCGCTGCTGATACGTGGGGCCACGCGCCAGCGCCAACAGCCGCATGGCTTGATGCGCGTCGTCTTTGGTCGGACCGCCTGGGCGCAACCGCCGCAAAAACGTGGCCCCTTGCTCCGGCGTGATCGCCACCATGGCGTGGGGTGAACTCGGGGTGAGGTCCGACCGGATCATCAACCCAGCCTTGGCCCACGGATGGGTCTTCGAGACGCTGCGCACGCGCGCGATTGCCTCCACGTCTCCAGCCCAGGGAACATAAACAAAGTGAAACCCATCGGCAGCGCCCCAGATGTCCGGGCCCGACGCTTGAACCTCGATCACCCCACCCTGGACAGCGAATCCCCCGGCAAATCCAACGGCGCCCACGTCGGCGTGGCTCCACTGGAGCTCCGGCACATCCCCTGCCCCTGCGGTCCGGCCCGGCAACCCGAAGGCCACTACCGCGACCAGCACGACCGCAGACGCCAGGAAACGCACCAGCAGCATGCACAGGCGCACCGCGGCATCGTCTTGCGCCGTTCGATCCATCCTCCTTGCTGGCTGCGGCCGGAAGCCAGCGCCTGACTTCGGCGAGGAGCGAGCACACGTGATGCCGGGGGAAGCGGGCAGGAGTTCCGTCGCTTGGTAGGTTGTGGCCTGCATAAATTCCTCGCCGTTTGCCGGACCCGGCGCAGCGGCTCTGCCGCACATGTGGGGTCTTTTTCCAACAATCGGGGAAATCCTCTAACAGAAGCGACCGGGGCGAGGTAGGGGAGAAGAGCCTACCCCGGGGTCGGCGCGCCTGGTGCTTTGCGCGACACTGTGTTCAAGCTGTGCGCTGCGCCCTCAGAGCTCCCGCCAGACCGCGAGCGCTCGCCACTGTTCTTCATGTTCAACTACTCAGAATCTACTGTGGTCTCTTGCAGGTCGTGGTTTCGGGTCCCTATCGGTCTCGATGTGCACACGAAAATTCACCGGCCAACCCGTCGGCGAGGAATCGGATCGTGCGGCCTCTCGTAACTCGATCGATCCCGTTCAAACACTCCGTGCCAATCGCCCAACTGCCGGTTACACTGTCCGCGCCATGAACGCCAAAGACATGGATGCGCGGTCCCCGATTCTTTGCGTGGGCACCACGCCCGCGGTCCAACGGGTCATGGCTTTCGGGCGGCTTAAGCTGGACGCCGTCAACCGCGCCGTCACCACCCGCGATGGCGTCGCGGGCAAGTCCGTCAATGTGGCGAAAGTGTTGAAGGCGCTTGGCGAACACCCCATTGCCACTGGCTTCCTCGGCGGTGACCGCGGCGAGTACCTACGCCTAACGCTCGAACACCGCGGCATCGAATCCGACTTCGTCTCGGTCGCCACCTGCACGCGGCAATGCGTCACCGTGATCGACGAAGCAACCCGCGCGGTTACTGAACTCGTCGAGGAAAGCTCCCCGGCCGAAGCGGCTGATTTCGCGCAGTTGCTCGCCATCGTCCGTCGGCGCGTCGGCCAGTGTCGGGCCGTGGTCATGTCGGGAACCATCGCCCCAAACGGGCCGTCGGACTTGTACGCGCAATGTACGCGGATGGCGCACGCCGTGGGCGCGATCTCGGCGGTGGATGCGCAAGGTCCCGCCTTGCTCGCCTCCCTCGAGGCCGGGCCGGCGCTGGTCAAACCGAACCGCACCGAACTCGCGGCCACCACCGGTCGCACGCTCGCCTCGGACGCGGAGGTGGTCGCCGCGCTGCGCGAACTGGCCGCGCGTGGCGCGCAACGTGTGGTGGTCACCGCGGGCCGGCAACCCACCCTCGCCTTCGACGGCCGCACCGTCTGGCGCGTCTCCGTACCGCAAGTCGCGGCCGTTAACCCGATCGGTTCCGGCGACGCCTTCACCGCGGGCTTGGTTTCCCGTTTGGCTCGGGGCGACGACCTCGGCGAGGCGTGTCGTTGGGGCACCGCTGCGGGCGCGGCGAACGCGCTGTCTCTGCTGGCGGGCGAGGTCGAACGCGCCGACGTGGAACGCCTGGCTCGCGAGGTGGAGGTACAGCCATTTCATCCCGCCTTGGCGAATCCGCGCTGATCCTCAACCCCCCTTGGGAACACGACCGGGAGCGACTTAATCCAAGAAACCGTCTAAGAAAAGCCGGACCGCCGTGTCTTACGCTTGGAAGCAGACACGTAGAGCAGGCCGAAAGCGGTCCGCACCCAGGCGACTGGGGCGCTTGACTGACAATTGACTCAACCCAGCGTGCCCGTAGCGCAACCCAACGAGGCCGGTGCGGAAGCCCCGCCCTGCGCGACGATCGAGGAGTGGTTCGCCGCCCTCGAAGCACCGCTCTTGACCTACGCTCTCCGGCTGCTGGCAGACCCGATCCTGGCGGAAGACATGGTTCAGGAAGCGTTCATGCGCTTACACACGCAATTCGACCAGGTGCGAGAGCCGAAAAGCTGGCTTTACCGTACCGTTCACAACCTGGCGCTCAACCACCGGCGCCAGGCGGGCAAAATCGTGGCGCTGACTCCAGCCGCCGCGGGCGACGATGAACCCGCCTCCGAACCGCCCGATCCCCTGCCCTCGCCGGACGAGGAGCTGGTTCGCGTCGAAGGCATCGGTCTTGTCCGTCGCGGGCTGCAAAACCTCAGTGCCCGCGACCAGGAACTGCTCCGCCTGAAATTCAACGAAGCGTTGTCCTACAAGGAAATCAGCGCGCGCACCGGCCTCACGGTCGGCCACGTGGGTTATCTGCTGCACCACTCCTTGAAGTCTCTGGCGGCGGAACTGGCCAAGGCGGGCCTTGTGTTATGAATTCCGACTTTACCCCAACTCAGCCGGATGATCCCGAAGTACGGATCACCGCCCTGCTGCTGGGCGAATTGACGCCGACGGAAGCAGCGGCAGTGCAGGTGGCGATCACGCAAGACCCGGCTCTCGCGCAACTTTATGATCGCCTGAAGCGGACCATCGGCATGGTCGAGCAAGCCCACGCTCAAGCTCCCGCACAGCCGCGGCTTTCAGAAAGCCGACGCCAAAAGCTGCTGGGCCATTTCAAAATCATCGCCCCGAAAGAACTGCGCGAGCCGCGGCGGCGAACCCTGCGCTGGCTCATTCCCTTGAGTGCCGCGGCGCTGCTCATGCTCTTGCTCGCCGGAACGTTGTTGCCATCGCTCGCGAAGGCCAAAGCCAAGGCCCAGTTCATCGCCATGCGGTCGTCTCAGCAGGAGGAAGCGCTACGTCAACGCCTCATTAAAAGCGGCCTGGCCACCAACTATGCGACCTCCTTCGGCGGCGCGCGCGTCAACGAGGCGCAGCAGGTCGCAGACCGATTGGGTGCCATCGACACCGCCCTGTCGGAGAATGCGCAGGCCCCCGCCGTCCGCAGCCAGAACAACAACTGGGGCGAGAGCCGAACGGCAACCCAGCGCAGCCGCGGGATTGAAGTCTTGGCAAGATCTGACGCTGCCGCCGCGCCCGAGTCGATGGCCAAAACCAAGCCGGCCGCATCAAGCCCCGCCAACTCGATTTACCTGCCCGCTACCGAGCCGCCGGCCGACGAATACGGGACGCCCGTTTCGGCCGAGCGCGGCGGCGAAGTGGTCAACCCACCTGCCGCCGGTGAAGCTCCGCCCCCGAGGATGATGGACATCCGCATGATGATGCGCTACGGCCTGATGCCGAAAGGAGCCAAAGCCGGCGAGGAAGCGAAGCAAGCCGCCGCGCTTGGCCTCGCTGAAGGCAGGCAAGGGTTAGCGTCTGTTCCCGGCCAACCGCTCCCAAGCTTAGGCACCACTGAAAGCGCCGGCATCGCCGAACAAGCCTCGGCCCAGTCCGAACTCGCTCCGGTGCCGCTCAAGCTCCCCGCGCCCGCATTCATGGGCACGCCCACCGACATCCCGGTCGAGACCGATCGCAAGGAGCGCCTCGCGGAAGCGAACGGCGTGATGGCTGCGGAGCCGCCGCCACCGGTCACCGTTTTATCCGACTTTTCCTCCCCGGCAACGGGATTGGCCATCGCACCGGCGAATGGCGAAGCAGCACTTGAGCTGTCAGCCGAGGGTGCGGCGAAGGCGGAGTCGAATCGTGCTCGGGCCGGCGGCACTTACGCGGTCAATGGCGGGTACGGCTTTACGCCGGTTCCGACGCAGCAAGACAAAGCGCCGGTGTTGGGCGACATCCCAACGGCGGGTCGCCTTTTCCGCAGCGCCGGCGAACCAGCGCCAGCGCCAACCGCCCCCGGTTCCGTTCCGGAAACGGGTACAGTCCGGTCCACCCAGCCAGAAGCGGCACCGGCCACACCCGCGCCAGCAGCTGTCAAGGGCGAAGCGGAAGTGCTGAGTTATTTTGCCACCCCAGCCCTGACGGCCGGCGGTGTGCCGGCGGCCTCGCCAACACAGGCGGGAATGGACCGCGGCGCCGCAACTTCGTCCCGCGCTTTGGATGAGGAAAGTGCCGCGTTGAACAAGGCACTGGTCAAAGCCAATGAAGCGCTTGCCGGCAAAGACCTGTCGGCCGCACAGTCCCGGATGGAAGGCGAGGTTCGACGGCGCCGCCAGTTGCGTCCCGCCCGCGACACGGCCGAGAAGGCGAAGGTCACCGAGCGCTTTGCCGACGCTGAAACAGCACGGGGTTTCGCGACCGGTCAGCCGCCGGAGCAGATCACTGAAGACCTGGCGACGGGGGAGACCTTGAACAAGGTCACCGACTCAAAGCACGCGAAGCTTGGCGTGGAGGCTGCCGGCAAACCCGCGCCCGCCACTCCAGTCACCGCCGAGGCGCTGAAAGGCATCGCCGTTGCCGAGGAACCGCCGGTCGTTCGCCGGAACCTGCCTCCGCCCGAGCCGCAACCCGAGGTTGCCTGCGCGCAAAATCCGTTTTCCACCTTTTCGCTCAACGTCACCGACGTCTCGTTCAAGCTCGCCGCCGCCAGCCTCGAACAGGGCCAGATGCCGGACCCGGTGACGGTGCGAAGCGAAGAGTTCCTCAACGCCTTCGACTACCACGATCCGGTCCCGGCGCCCGGCGCGCCGGTCGCGTTTGCCTGGGAGCGCGCGCAGTATCCGTTCGCGCAAAACCGCGACGTGCTGCGCTTCGCCGTCCAAACCGCCGCGCGTGGACGCGAAGCCACCCGGCCGTTGAACCTGGTTTTGCTGCTCGACAACTCCGGCTCGATGGAGCGCGCGGACCGCGTCCAGATCATTCACGAAGCGCTCGGTGTGCTCGCGAGTCAACTCCAGCCAGGGGACACCGTGAGCGTGGTGGCCTTCGCCCGCACCGCCCGGCTGTGGGTCGATGGCCTGTCCGGCAAAGATGCAGGCCAGTTGGTGGGGCAAATCGGCAATCTCACGCCGGACGGCGGCACGAACCTCGAAGATGCGCTGAACCTCGCCTACGAGACCGCGCTCCGCCATTTCCTCAGCCAGGGCGTGAACCGGGTCGTGCTGCTCACTGACGGCGCGGCGAACCTCGGCGACGTCGATCCCGAATCGCTGCGGCGCAAGGTCGAGTCGTACCGGAAACGTGGCGTGGCGCTGGATTGCTTTGGCATCGGCTGGGAAGGCTACAACGACGATTTGCTCGAAGTGCTTTCGCGCAACGGCGACGGCCGGTACGGCTTTGTGAACACGCCCGAGGAAGCCACCACGGAGTTTGCGGCGCAACTGACCGGCGCGCTCCAGGTGGCGGCGGCGGACGTGAAAGTGCAGGTCGAGTTCAACCCGCGTCGCGTGACCGCCTGGCGGCAGATCGGCTACGCCAAGCACCAGCTCACCCAGGAACAGTTCCGCGACAACACCGTCGATGCCGCCGAACTTGCCGCCGCGGAATCCGGCAACGCGCTGTACGTCCTCGAGGTCAACGCGGGTGGCGACGGCGACCTCGGTACGGTGCGCGTGCGCTATCGCGAGCCGGCGACGGGCGTGTACCGCGAGTTGGAATGGCCGGTGCCTTACGCCGGGCCGGCCGTCGCGCTCGACCAGGCGAGTCCAGCGCTGCGGCTGGCCACGGTGGCGTCAGCCTTCGCCGAATGGCTGGTGTCGAGTCCGTTTGCCGGCGAGGTGACGCCGGACGCGTTGCTGGCCAATTTGCGCGGCGCGCCGGAAGCGTTTGCGCCGGATTCCCGTCCAACCAAGCTCGAATGGATGATTCGCCAGGCGAAGTCGATTTCCGGGAAATGACCGCTCACGGCCGCCAACACTGCGCTCACTTCATTACTCAGAAACAGACCGACCGCGATGCACATGCCACCCCCCATGAAAACCACTCGATTGCTCGTTGCCCTGTGTGGACTGCTCGCCGCCGTGTGGGCCGGCGCCGCCGAACCAGTCGTCCAAGCGGAGGTGAAGAACGTCTCGGTGAACGGCAACATCAACGATGAGACCGCCCGGCTCGTGATCGAGGCCCGGCTCAAGGGCCTGCTTGGCGAGCGGGAGAAAACCATTTTCGCCACCGCTCTTCAGCACTCCATTCATGCCACCATCGAAAAGCTCAGCCATACCTTCCGCCTCCAAATCGACGTCATCGAGGGCGCGCCGAAGGAATTTGCGCTGGTCTTGTCCGGCGAAGGCGAACTTCGCTCCGTAACAGGCGATCGGTTGCAGGACTGGAGCATTCGCGAAGAAGGCGGTGGCGTTCGCTATCTGGTGTTGCGCCCCCAAAAGTCCGACCTGCCCGTGACCAATCTCATCGTCACCGTCACCGCGGAAACGAAGTTGAAGCTGCTTCCGCTATCGCTGACACCGCTGACGCTGGTCTCGACCCAGCCAGCGCTGGGCCACGGTTATGTGATCGTGGACGCCGACCCCGCCGTGGACGTCGAGGTGCCGAACCCCACCGGGGTGGTGCCGGTGGAAACGAAATTCCTGCCGGAGGACCTCCGCCCACAACAGCCCACCACGGGCATGGAGCCGCTGGCGTTTCGCTTCCACGGCACCGCCTACACGCTGCCGCTGAAGGTCGCCATTGCCGATCCCGAGGCGCGGAAGGTGGTGCTGCGCAACTTCCGGCTGGTCGGCCAGCTCAGCCCAGACAACGCCGCGTTCACGCTCATCGCGACTGTCAGCGTCAAGAACCCCAAAGGCGGTTCGCTCGATCTGCTGTCCGGCGGCGCCGCGTTGACCGAAGCGACCTCGCGCGCGGACTGGCGGCTGCGGTTCCAAAAAGGCCGCTTCGTGGCCACGTTCGACAAACCGGGCGAGTATCCGCTCGAGATCAAGTTCAACGCCGCCGTGCGCGCGAGCAACGATTGGAGCGCCGTCGATTTCGCGGTCGCTCCCAGCGCGCTGCAACCGGTCGTCTTCCCCGGCCTGAAGGCGGACACGCAGTTCCAGTTCGCCGGCGCCGCCAAACCCGAACGGACCGGCGACGACTTCACCAGCTTTCTGCCGCCGGACGGCCGGGTGAACCTCGCCTGGAAGCAGGCCAAACCCGAGGCGGAGGGCACTTTGTTTTACGCGGCGGAGGTGCTGTCGCAAATCGCGATCAGCCCCGGCCTGATGCGCCAGACCGCGCTGTTCGATTTCAAGGTCATGCAAGGCGAGATGAACCGCATTTCGCTGCTCGTACAGGGCGCCGGCGAAATCACCCGCGTCCAAGGCCCGCAGGTGCTGGCGTGGACGGTTGACGCCGTGCCCAACAGCACTGACCGGCGGTTGAACGTGCAGTTCAACCAAACCCAGAAAGACCAGTTCTCGCTCCAGGTGCAGATGCAAACGCCGCTGGGTGCGTTCCCCCAAACGACCGACGCGATGCAGTTGCGGCCCGAAGGCGCGACGCGCTTCGGCGGTTACTTCCGCATCGTCAACGAGGGCGCGGTGCGCCTCGAAGTGGTCCAGGCCGGCGGGCTGTCGCAGATTTCGCCGGAGCAGTTTCCGCAGACCGACCAGACCAAGGCGATGGTGTCGCCGCAGACCACCCAAACCTTCGCGTACCGGTTCGCCGGCGGGGCGTTTCAGTTGCGCCTCCAGGCGGACAACATCCTGCCCGAAGTCGCGGTGTCCCAAGTGCTGGTCTATCACCTCGGCGAGACCGATTCCTCCATCGACGCGGAGATCGAGCTGGACGTGCGGGAAGCGCCGCTGCGCGAAGCACTCTTGCGCGTGCCGAAAGGCTACGTCGTCGCCCGGCTCAACGCCTCCGGCCTGAGCGACTGGTTCCTTGCCGACGACCCGGCCGACGCGACCGCCCAGCAACTGCGCGTGGTTTATGGCGCGCCGGTCACGGGCCGGCAGGTCGTGCAATTGGGCCTGGAACGAAACCAGGCGCTGGGCGAGGCCACCTGGGCGCTGCCCCGCGTCGAGGTGGTGAAGGCCAAGTCAGTTCGCGGCCACGTGGGCGTCACGGCGGACGCCGGTTTCCGGTTGACCGCAACGAAGACCCAGGCGCTGACCGAAATCGCCACCGCGTTTTTCCCGAAAAAACTGGCCGGCCTGCAGGCGGCCTTCCGGCTCAGCGACCCGGCCTGGCAGCTCAGCTTGAACGTGGAGCGCCTGCCGCAGTCGATCCAGGCCGACGCGTTCCACCTCTTCTCGGTCGGCGAAGGCATCGCTTACGGGAGCAGCCTGGTGAACTACCTGATCTCCGGCGCGCCGGTCGCGACGTTCAAGGTCGAGTTGTCGGACGAGTACTTCAACGTGGAATTCACCGGCAAGGACATCCGTAACTGGCAGAAAGTCCAGGGCGGCTACCAGGTGCAATTGCACACGCCGGTGGCGGGCACGTACACCCTGCTGGCCACGTACGAGCGGCCGTTCAAGGCCCAGGGCGAGAAGCTCGCGTTCACGGGCGCGCGTCCGCTCGATGCCCAGTCCGAGCAAGGCTACACGGTCCTCATCAGCACCTACCAATTCCAGGTCCAACCCGTGAACCTCTCGGCCGGCCTGGTGCCGTTGGAGCCCGGCGAAGTGCCGGCGGAGTACCGCCTGTTTTTCGACGCGCCGATTCTGGCGGCCTATCGCTACACGTCGCGCCCGTTCAACCTGGAACTCCAGCTCATGCCGCTGGCCCAAGGCGAAACCGTGAGCCAGGTCGTGGATCGCGCGATGCTCACCACGCGGATTTCCGAAGAAGGCCAGGTCGTCACCGACGCGCGCTATTTCGTGAAGAACAAAGGCGCCCCCAGCCTGCGCCTGGTCCTGCCCGAAGGCCTTCGCCTGTGGTCTGTCACCGTCAATGGCACCGCGGTGGTGCCGGTCACCGACGACCGCGCCAATCTGATCCCGTTGCCGCAGCACGCCGATCCAAACGCGCTCAACGATCTGCAGATCAAGCTGGCTGCCAAAGCCAGCAACCCAAACCAGCTCACCGTAGCGGCGCCGGTCTTGTCCGCGCCGGTCCTGCTCGCGGAATGGAAGCTCGAACCCGACAGCGGCAAGCGGCTGATCTACCGCGGCGGCACATTGACTCCGGCCGGAGTGGTGCCGGACGTGTCGGGCTACGCCGGCCTGTTTCGCTTGTTGAAAGGCGGGAACTGGCTGGAAACCGTTCCCGCGGCGGCGGCCGTTTTCTTCCTGCTAGTAATCGCGGGGGTGATCTGGCGCGTGGCCACGGCAGAAAGCGTGTCGCGATTCAACCTCCGGCATTGGCTGGGCGGCCTGCTCGGACTCGTGGCGTGTGCGCTGGCGGTCGGCTTGTTGCTCTGGCTCGCGGATCGTGCGCAAAGTCTCAGCGCTTCGCTTCCGCGTGACCTGACGTTCATCGCGCCGGTGCAACAGGCCGGCAGCGCCTTGACAATCGATCTGGCCAACGCGTCCGTGAAGCCGTCGGTCTTCGGCCAGGTGTGGTCCGTCTGGCCCGTCGTGGTCGCGGCAGTGGTGTGGCTGTACGCCCTGGTCAGCGCGCGCGCCTGGTTCCGCCGGCTCGGCCCCGCGCTGGGCTGGACGCTGATTTTCTGGGCCGCGTTACGTTCGGTGAACGGCGCCCCGACGTTCTTCTTCGCGGTGCTCGCCTTTGTAGCGCTGCAACTCGGCCTCCCCGCACTGCGGCGTTGGTGGCAGGTGCCCCGCCAGGCCGGCGCGGGTCCCACTGCCAATAGCGTGGCGGCCACGACGGCTTTGGTGTTGCTCGGCGCTTCGCTGCTGATGCCACGCGCCGCACTGGCCGATCCGCCGGGCGATGCCGCGAAGACGCCGCCGTTGGCCGAATCGGTGGTGGGCGACGTTCGCGTGGACGAAGACTTCGTGTTTGCGACGGCGAAGATCCGCTGGTCCGCCGTCAAGGGCCAGCAACTGCCGGTGCTGCACGCGCCGGGCGTGCTCACCCGGATCGACTTTCCCAAAGACGCCGCCCGACTCGTCGAAGTCGGGACCGACGCCGGCCCCAGCCAGGTGCTCGTGGCGGACACGACTGGGCCACTGGATGTGGCGATCGAATACCAGACCCAGGTGAGCCGGCGCGACGGCGAACGCGGGTTTGCGCTGCCCACGCAGTACGGCCTGGTCAACCGCTTGGCCGTGTCGCTCACCGGCCTGGACGTGGACCTCGACGCGCCGCAAGCCGTGGCCGTGCAGCGCAGCGACACGGCGCCCGCCACGAATTCGGTCTTCAGCGTCGTGCTCGCGCCGGTGAACGACGCCTGGATCGGCTGGAAACCGCGCAGCCGCGACACTCGTCGCGAGAAGGCCGTGTTCTACGCCGAGGTGTTCCAACTCTACGTGCCGGGCGCCGGCGTGGTGGAAGGTTTGCACCAGGTCCAGATTCGCCCCGCCCAAGGCCAGTTGAGCGAACTCACCTTCTCGGTGCCCGCCGGTGCGACGATTACCGACGTTGCGGCCGCGGGGCTGTCGCTCTGGCGATTCGACCCCGAGACGCGCAAGCTGCGGGTCAGCCTGACGCCGGCGCAATCGAAACCGTTCGCGGTGCTGATCAAGTCGCAGATCGCCACCGGGCCATTGCCGTTCGAGAAGGCCGCCGGCCTGATCACGGTCGATAACGCCGCCGGCCAGATCGGCTTGATCGGCGTGGCCACCGGCTCGGAGGTGCAACTCGCGGACGTGCAGGCCGAGGCGTTTTCGCCGATCAACCTCGAGGATTTCCCCGGCACGGTGCTCGATCCGCTTCGCAGCGCCATCAGCGGTCTGACCCTGCGCCGCGCCTTCCGCTACTCGGAACCGAAAGGCACACTCACGCTGAAGGCCGCGCCGGTGGAACCCGACGTGCGCGTCGAAGCCCAGCAGACGCTTTCGCTGGGCGAAGATCGCGTGCTCCTGGCCGCGACGCTCGACACCGAAATCACTCGCGCCGGCATTTTCAAACTCAGTTTCCTCCTGCCCGCCGGGATGGATGTCGAATCGATCAGCGGCGCCGCGATGAGTCATTGGACCGAGCTGAAGACCGACGAAGGCCGGTTGATCACGCTGCACCTCAAGACCAAGACGGATGGCCAGCAGCAGTTCGCGGTCAGCCTGGCCGGGCCGGGCGTCCGGTCGGTGACGAACTGGGCCGTGCCGCGGCTGGTCTTGCGCGAAGCCAGCAAGCAACGCGGCCAGTTGTTGATCGTGCCCGAGCAAGGCATGAGGCTCCAGGTCGTCACGCGGGACGGCGTCACGCAGCTTGACCCGCTCAAGGCCGGAGTGCGCCAGAAAGGCGTGCTCGCGTTCCGGCTTTTGCAGGGTGACTGGAAACTCGCGCTCGACCTCGAACGCGTGGACGCGTGGATTCAGGTCACGAGCCTGCAACACGCCACCGTGACCGAGGCGCAAGTCGCCGTCGCGGCCAACCTGCAATACCAGATCGAAAACACGGGGGTGAAGGCGCTGCGCGTGATTTTGCCGGCGAACGCCGAAAACGTCCGCTTCCGCGGCGACCAAGTCAGCGATTTTCGTCAGCCGGACGGCCAGACCAACACGGTCACCCGCGAATGGGAGATCAAGTTGAACCGCCGCGTCCTCGGCAAATACCTGCTCCAGGTGAATTACAGTCAGCCGCTGGCCGCCAACGCCACCGAGGCCACCCTCGTGGGCACCGAAGCCCTCGCGGTGAACCTCCAGCGCGGCTTCGTCACGGTGCAGGCCGGGGGTCGCCTGCAGGTGCGCATCGCCACGCCGCCCACCGCGCTCCAGCCGGCAGAGTGGCAATCCATCCCGCGGCTGTTGCAGCAAGACATCCAAGCCTCGGCGGCGAACTACACTTTCCGCCTGGTCGAACCGGCGTTCACGCTGCCGTTGCGCCTGGAACGGCACGAAGCCGCGAAGCTCCTGCCCGCGCACGTCAGCAACGTCACGCTCACCTCCGTCCTGTCCGACGACGGCGTGATGCTCACGCAGGCGCGGCTCCAGTTGATTCCGGGCGACAAGCGCCTGTTGCACTTCACCCTGCCCGCGGACGCCAAGTTCTGGTTCGCCTTCGTCAACGAAAACAGCGTCTGGCCGTGGCGCCAGACCAACGAGGTGCTCATCCCGTTGGAGCAGCACTCGAAGACCGGCGAGTCCACCACCGTGGAGTTCTATTTCAGCAGCCGCACCGGGCAGGCCAGCGCGCGCTGGCTGGACCTCGAGTTGCTCGGGCCGCGCTTCGACCTGCCGCTCGAAAACATCACCTGGCGCGTCTATCTCAGCGATAAATGGCAGCTCCGCGATTGGAGTGGCACGCTCCAACTCCAAGAACAAACGGCGGCCACCCGGCCGGTCGCGGTCGATTTCGACACTTACCGCCGGACGGAGGTCAACCTGCAGCGCGCCAAGAGCCAGGAAGCCGAGCAGTTCCTTACCACCGCCAACAGCCTCCTGGCTCAAGGCGATCCCGAACAGGCGCGGCGCGCCTTTCAAAACGCCTACGGTCTCTCCCAGCACGACAGCGCCTTCAACGAGGATGCGCGCGTCCAGTTGCACAACCTGAAAATGCAGCAGGCGTTGGTGGGCCTGAATTTCCGCCAGGCGAAGGTGGCCGGCGAAAGCGACGCCCTCGCGAACACGCCGCGCGGCCTGCGCGAAGGCCAGACGCAATACACCCAGCAGGAGGCCAAACAACTCATCGAACGCAACACGGCCGAGGAAAACGCCGTGCAGATGCGCCTGGCCGAGCGGTTGATTCAACAACAGGACGCCGCGGTGGCGAGTCCGGCCGAGATCCGCGCCTCCATTCCGGAGCAAGGCCGGTTGTTGACCTTCACGCGGCCGTTGCAGGTGGACACTTGGGCCGACCTCAAAATCGGCCTTGAAGCCTCCGCGGTCCGGCCGACTGGCTTTGGCGCCAAGCTCGGGCTGCTGGCCGCGGTGTTCGTCCTGACCGCCCTGCTTGCGAATCTGATCCGTGCCCGGCGCCGCGAAGAACGGCAGGCAGCCTAACCGAACCGAAACCAGCGACAAAAGACGCCGCACCTGAACCTCGCCGGCACCGCCGGCAACGCCAGATACGGCCACGCCACCGAGATTGGACTGGTCCCGGAGCAAGGAGTTCTGGAAACGTGCCAGCGAAAGCCGCTCCAACGAGCATGTAAGCCACCGGAGCTAACCGGAAGAACCGGGCGGCTCAGCCCCCACCCAACTGAGCCAGCAACACACCGGCTTCGTCGTAGGCGACCTTGTAGGTGTAATCGGGCGGGCCGTCGCAGGCGGCGAGCCGGCGGGCTTCGGTGGCGTGATGAAGGGCGGCCTCGCGTTGCGCCGAAGAGGCGTGCTTGATCGCATCGTCCAACTGCTCCGGTAGGGACGCGTTGCTGCGCGTCCCTGACATTTGGGCCGAGCGGCAACTCGGCCCTACCGACGAGAGGTTCAGGGCGAGCTTGGCGAGTTCGAGGTGGGCGTCAGCGCCTTTCAGGGCGTAGCCGCTGCGCTCGGTGATGAGCAGCGCCTCCTCGGCCAATCGCTGGGCGTCGTCCGGCGCGCCCGTGGCGGCGCGCAGTCGGGCCAGGTCAATGAGGATATCGGCTTCAGCCTCCACCGCGTTGATGCGACGGCAGCGTTCCAGCGCCTCGTCAGCATGGCCGGCGCTTCTGTCGCCTTCGATCCTTGAACGCGAGCCGCAAACCTACGCGTCCGGCTTACGCCAGCTTCACTTCACCGCAGAGATGGACTTCGAGGCCCAACTCGGCCAGCGCGGCGGCCTTGATCCGGCAGGCGCGGTGGGCCTGCTTCTCGTTTGGCGCATAGACGACCTGGATGTGGTTCGACTTGTGCCGGGCCATCATCTGGTCGCGGGTGATGCCTTTCAGGACCGTGTGCATGATCGGCCACTGCGGCGTGGTCTCGCGCCAGCGGCGCCCGGTCTCGGCCTGGGGCAGACTGATGACTTCGGCCACGCCAAGGTCGCAATGCAGCTTGTCGCCCATCACGAACACCCGGCTCCAGACGATCCAGCCCGGTTTGCTGATGCCCTTGACGGTCCCGCCGCCCAGCCGGAAATACATCGCCGGCTGGCGCTCGCTGGTCACGCCCTTCCAACCGCCAATCAGGTGCGCGGGCGGCACGGCGCCGGAAATCTCGAGGACCCAGACGTATTCCCGGGTGGTCTTGGACTGGTCCCAATCGGCCCAACGCACGTCGTGAAGCGTGTTTTCCGGGGCGAAACCGAGTTCGCGCCAGAGCTTGTAGGTCACGAGTCCGTCGAGGCCGGCGCACTCATCGACTTCGTTGAAGTGCGGCAGCGCCTCGCCGTGGAACAGCACTTTGCCGGTCTGGGCACATTTCACCGGCGGGCGGTCCACGTTGTTGAGCGTGCCTTCCACGAGGTCGCTGGCCGGAGCGAGGTCCTTCAAGCCTTGCTGGTATTGGATGCCGATGGCGTCGCAGCCGAAGTCGGCCGCCAGCCGGACCGCCGCGATGTACATCTTGCACTGCTCGAGCGTCTGCGCCTCGGTCAGCTCGGTCGCCTCGTCAGCGCCCCAGCAGAACTTCACGCCTTTGCGGACGTACCAAGTCAAGACCTCGCGCGCCTCGGCGTCGCTGACTTGCTGCATGGCCGCATACAGCGTGGACTGGCTCAGGCGCTCTTTGAACACGCCGGTGGGGTGAAGCAACTCGTCCGGAACGATCGCGTTGAACATGCCCATGCAACCTTCGTCGAACACACCCAGGATGGCCTTGCGTTGGCGAAACGCGCGCGCCCAGTCCCGGCCCAGCGCTTCGTCGGCGGCAGGCAACTTGAGCAGCGCCAGGTCGCGGACGTGGCTTTGGTCATGGGTGACGACGCCGGTCTGGAGCCATTGCCGGAGGCCGGCCTTGAACGAAGCGTCCTTGAAGTCCTCGCTCCACAACGTGCTGTACTTCACGCCCGCCTTGGTGAGCGAGCCGTTCAGGTTCAACATCCCGACCAACCCCGGCCACGTGCCGCTCCAATTCGCCACCGTCAGGATCGGTCCGCGGTGCGTGGTCAGCCCGGACAGGACGTGATGGCTGTATTGCCAGACGCTCTCGGCCACGATCAACGGCGCGTCCGGATCGAGCGCCCGAAACACCTCCATGCCCATCGCCTGCGAATCGATGAAGCCGTGCTGGCGCGCCTTGTCGTACGGGTGCGCGCGGACGACTTTCCAGCCTTCCGCGGCCAGGGCGCTGGTCAGGGTGGCCTCCATCTTGGCCTGTTCGGGCCAGCACTTCTGATTGGCGGAAAGGCGGAGGTCGCCGCTGGCAACGAGGTACACTTGGTTCGGTTTTAAAGTCGTGGTTTTCATGGCGAATTCGCGGGGCGAACGCTGCGGCAAAGGCCCCGGCTTGGAAAGTGGGAAATGTGGCGTTTGACTCGCCGGTCGCGATCCCTAAGTTGCCCGCGTGCCGGCACTCGACCTCCAGTCCGAACGCGGCGGATTGCATCTGCCCCGGCTCGGTCTGTGGCTCGACGCACCCCACGCGGTGCGGGGTACGGAACGGGTGTTCGTGAGCCATGCGCACTCGGATCACACGGCGCGGCACCGCGAGGTCATCCTCAGCGCGCCGACCGCAGAGCTGATGCGGGCCCGCCTTGGCGGGGAGCGAATCGAGCACCGGCTGTCGTTCGGTGAAACGCGCGCGTTCACTGGCGGCGATTCGGCCTTTCGCCTGACGTTGTTGCCGGCCGGGCACATCCTGGGCAGCGCGATGGCGTTGATCGAAGCGGAAGGCAGCTCTCTGCTTTACACCGGTGACTTTCAATTGCGCCCAAGCCTCGCGGCCGAACCCTGCGAGCCGCGCCGCGCCGACGTGCTGGTGATGGAAACCACGTTCGGCCGCCCGGAATACCGGTTCCCGCCGGCGACCCGAGTCGTCAGCGAATTGGTGGGGTTCTGCCGCGAAACTCTGGCGGCGGGCGCGACCCCGGTGCTGTTCGCCTACTCGCTCGGCAAAAGCCAGGAAGTGCTTTGCCTTTTGGGCGCGGCCGGACTGCCCGTCCAACTGCACCCCCAGGCACACAAATTGACGCACGTGTACGTCCGGTGCGGCCAGGCGCTGCCACCTTTTGAAGTGTTCAAGCCCGACACGGCGCGCGGCCGGGTGCTGATCTGTCCGCCGGGTTTCACCACTTTGCCGGAACTCGAGGCGCTGGGCGCGGTGCGAACCGCGGTCGTCACCGGCTGGGCACTGAACTCAAGTTGCCGCTTCCAGTACGGCGTGGACGCCGCCTTTCCGCTCAGCGACCATGCCGATTTCCCGGACTTGTTGCGGATGGTCGAACTCGTGTCGCCTCGCCAAATTCTCACGGTGCATGGCTTCGCCGCCGACTTCGCCCGCACGCTGCGCGAACGCGGTCACGACGCGCGGGCGCTGGGTCTGGAGGAACAGCTCGATCTGGGTCTGCGGGTGGAACAAAGACCCAAGCGGCGCAAGGCCAGACACCAATCGGCCGCGGCTCTGCCCGCATCGTAAACCCTCCCCGCGCATGAACCCGCGTTTGCCCAAAGCGCACCGCGGCACAGCGTCGCAACCGGCGAATCGCTTCGCCGCGACGCACACCGAGCGCGACCCCGACTGGGTGGACGACGCCGAGGCGCCGCTGCCGCGCACGCAGTTCATCCCCGACCTTACGCAAACGATCATCACCTACAACGACAGCCCGGACGTTGGTTTCGAGGCGAGTCTGAACCCGTATCGCGGTTGCGAGCACGGCTGCATTTATTGTTACGCGCGGCCCACACACGAATACCTTGGCTTCAGCGCCGGGTTCGACTTCGAGAGCCGCATTCTGGTGAAAGAACGCGCGCCGGAACTGCTCCGCCGCGAGCTGGCGACACCAACGTGGCGCCCGCAAACGCTGGCGCTGAGCGGCGTCACCGATCCGTACCAGCCGGTGGAACGGCGACTACAATTGACGCGGCGGTGTCTGGAGGTACTCGCCGAATGCCGGAACCCGGTGGGCATTGTAACGAAAAACCAACTCGTGATCCGCGACCTGGACCTGCTTCGCGAACTGGCGCGCCACCAGGCGGTGTGCGTCTGCCTTTCGCTCACGACGCTCAGGTCGGAATTTCGCGCGGTGCTGGAGCCGCGCACCTCGCCGCCGCTCGCCAGACTGGCCGCGATCCACGCCCTGGCGGATGCCGGTGTGCCGGTCGGAGTGCTGGTCGCGCCGGTGATTCCCGCGCTGACCGACTCCGAATTGCCGGCGCTGCTGACGGCCGCGGCTGAGGCTGGCGCGGAATTCGCCGGTATGGAGGTGCTGCGCCTGCCACTGGCTGTCGCACCGCTCTTCGAAGAATGGCTCCGTCAGCATTTCCCCGATCGGGCGGCGAAGGTGCTGGCGCGGATTCGCGCCATCCGCGGCGGCAAACTGAATGACCCACGTTTTGGCATCCGCATGAGAGGCGAAGGCATTTTCGCGGAGCAAATCCGGCGCCTATTCCACGTCGGCTGCCGGCGGGCCGGCTTGAGCGTGGAATTTCCCGAACTTTCCACCGCCGCCTTCCGTCGCCCGCGGGGGGCGCAGCTCGATTTGTTCGAGGACGGGCGCGGCGGTTGAGAGGCGCGCGCCTCCGCTCAAGCTGGGTTGGACCCCAGCGTTTCCTTCGCCAAGCGCCGCAAATTAGCGCCACAACAGCACCCGATTTGGCTCGCAAAAATCTTTTGCCGTTGGACCGTTTTTGACCTACCCCCCGCACTAGGCTGCTCGCGTAACGATGAACGAAAGACAAGTCATGAATACGCAGCAATTGGAACTCACGTTCGACGGAACGAAGCGTTTCACGCCAGCCATCCGGCGGTCGCGCCGAACGGTTCGTGCCCAGTGGTGGTTCACCCAGATGCACAAGGCGGTCCGCAGCGCCCTGCGGCCGATACCACCCGCGCGGCCCGAGCAAGCCCGGCTGGGCATCGGCTCGCTCGCCGCGACCGGCTGGTTCGTCAGCAACCGATACGGCGCTCCCAAGCCCGCTGGGCGGTCATAGCAACTCCAGCGCCCGCCCCAGCTCGGCGTCGGTGTTGTAGAAGTGCGGCGAGAACCGCAGGTACTGCTGGCCGGCACGGTCGGTCCGCAGCGAGGCCACGATACCCGCCTCGGTCAATCGTTGGTGCAGCGCCGCCATGTCGGCGCCGCGACGGTGGAAGCTGGTGATCCCGCTGACATTGTCCGGCGGCGCGTCCGCACCGAGGACTTCGTAGCCGCGGCGGACCAGTTCCGACACCATCAGGCTGCGCTTGCGACGCAGCTCGGCCGCGATGGCGTCCACGCCAATCTCGAGCGCCAGTTCCATCGCTGCCCGCAAACCGGCGATGCCTACCAGGTTTGCGCTCCCGGCCTCATAACGGCGCGCGTCGGGCTTGAAGGTCAGGTCTTCCTGCGCCACGAAGTTGGGACAATTCACGTTGTGCCAGCCATAGACCGTGGGCGCGAGGTATTGCTGGAGTTCTTCGCGCACGTAGAGCACGCCGGCCGCGCAAGGCCCGAGCAGCCACTTGTGCGCGTCCGCCGCGAGGATGTCCACGTGCCCGACCGTGGTGGGAAACGCGCCCAGCGTCTGGATGCCGTCCACGCAAAACCAGATGTCGCGCGAGCGCAGCGCCCGGCCGATGCGCTCCAGTTCGAGCCGCCAGCCGGCGATGAAATGGCCGGACGCCAGTGCCACCAACCGCGTGTCTTCGTCCACCTGGCCGATCACATCGCCAGGCCGGATCATACCCAGGCGGCGGACGTTGAGGAAGCGCACCTCCACACCGCGGTCGGCGAGCGTCATCCACGGATAAACGTTCGTCGGATAGTCGTCGAAATAGACCACGATGTTGGTGTTCCGGCGAAACGGCAGGCCGTTGGCCACGAGGCTCAGCGCCAGCGAAGTCGGACCGACCAGGGCAATCTCGGTCGGCTTGGCGTTGAGCAGCCGCGCGGCTACAGCGCGGGTCTCGTTCAGAAACGTCCGCGGGACCGCGGTTTCCTGGTCGTCGAGCGCACCGCGGGTGGCGCAATCCGAGACGGCCTGGGCCACCCGCCGGGGCAGCGGACACACCCCCGCGTGCGCCAGATAAACCGCCCGTTCGGTGACGGGAAACTCGTGGCGGCGCAGGGTTTCATCGGTGAGAATTTCGTTGATCGTCATGAGCGGAAAATCGGATTGCTCGGCACCTCAGTTCACCACGTTCTGGGGCTGGCCGGCCAGGAAGGCGCGGACGTTCTCGACCGCAACGCGCATCAGACGTTCGCGCGCGGCCCGCGTGGCCCAGCCGATGTGCGGCGTGATGAGGCAATTCTTCGCGGCGAGCAGCGGATTGTCCGCCGCGGGCGGCTCGGTGCTGAGCACATCCAGGCCGGCGCCGGCGAGCTGACCGGCATTCAGCGCGTCCGCCAACGCGGCTTCGTCCACCAACGGTCCGCGGCCGGTGTTGATGAGAAACGCCGTCGGTTTCATCCACGCGAGCCGCTCGCGGTTGACCAGGTGCCGCGTGGCGTCGGTCAGCGGACAGTGAAGCGAAACCACGTCGCTTTCGCGAAACACGATTTCCAAATCGGCGAACGCCACGCCATCGACGCCACCCGTCGGTGTCGTCCGCGTGTGCACCAACACGCGCACACCAAACGCGCTGGCCGCGCGCGCCACGCCGCGACCGACATTGCCAAAACCGACCAGGCCCAGTGTGAGCCCCGCGAGTTCGACCAGCGGGCTTTCCCAGTAACAAAAGTCCGCGCTGCGACTCCAGCGTCCTGCGCGGACGCCGTCCGCGTGCGCGCCGGCGTGGTGGGTCAACTCGAGCAACAGCGCGAACGTGAGCTGCACCACCGAGGCGGTGCTGTAGCCCGGCACGTTCGTCACCGCGATGCCGCGCTCGCGGGTTGCCGAGAGGTCCACGACGTTGTAGCCGGTGGCCAGCACACCGATGTACCGCAGCCGTGGCAGGCGTGCGAGCGTGTCGCGGTCGAGCACCGTTTTGTTCGTGAGCACGATTTCGGCGTCCGCGGCGCGGGCCACGGTTTCGCCGGGTGGCGTGCGCTCAAAGACGCGGCAGGTGCCCAGCGCTTCGAGCGCGGACCAGGTCAAGTCGCCGGGGTTCAGGGTGTAACCGTCGAGGACAACGATGTTCATGCGTCGCGCGCCCAGCCTTGCGACGGCGCGCGGTTTGTCAATCGCCAGGAGCGCCGGGAGCGCCGCTGTCCAACCGCCGCGCGTCCGTCGCGGTTCACAAATTCTTTGCCAGCGTGGGCCCGTCTCGCTAGCGTCGGACCGTGTTTGCTCAACGGAACAGCACGACGACGACTTTCTAGCGTTCACGGAATCACCCCCGTGAACGCCAACGCCTCCGACTGACCGTCCGGGGCGTTTTTGTTTACCGACATGAACCGCCAAGACGCAGAGACGCAGAGGAAAGCCCAGGATACAGGCTGTGTGCAAAGCGCCGGCACCCGCGCACCGGCCGCTCCAGATCGCTGCGCCTGTGTCTTCGGTCCCAACCGCGCTCCAATGGCGGTTCATCTCCGCGTCTCCGCGTCTCCGCGGTGAGGATTGACTTTATGCCCGACGACAACCAACAACCAAAAGACCGCAAAACTCTCGACGACCGCGCGAAGATGTCCGAACTGGAGCGGCTCCGCCACTCCTGCGCCCACGTCATGGCCACCGCCATCCTGCGGCTGTGGCCCGACGCCCAGTTCGCCTACGGGCCGCCGGTCGAGAACGGCTTTTACTACGACCTCGAATGCGCCCACCGCATCACGCCGGAGGACTTCCCGGCCATCGAGGCGGAGATGAAGAAGGAAATCAAGGCGAACCACGTCTTCGAGCGTATCGTCGTCACGCGGGAGCAAGCCATCGCCGACGCGCAGAGCGGTCGCTTGGGCGGACTCGCCGAGCGGCCTGGCAATGCCAGCAAGTTCAAGCTCGACCTGCTTACCCAGATTCCCGACGGCGAGCCGATCTCCTATTTCAAGAACGGCGATTTCCTCGACCTTTGCGCCGGGCCGCACGTGATGCGCACCGGCAACATCGGCGCGTTCAAGCTCACCACCGTGGCCAGCGCCTACTACAAGGGCGACGAGAAGAACCCGCAGCTCCAGCGCATCTACGGCACGGCGTTCAAGAACAAGACCGCGCTCGACGAGTATTTCAAGATGCTCGAGGAGGCGAAGCGCCGCGACCATCGCAAGATCGGCAAGGAGATGGGGCTGTTCGCGATTGACACCGAATTTGTCGGGCCGGGCATGCCGCTGTGGCTGCCCAAGGGCACGGTGCTTGTTGAGGAACTGGAGAAGCTGGCCAAGGAAACCGAATTCGCCGCCGGCTACGTCCGCGTCCGCACGCCGCATCTGGCCAGGGAGAAAATGTATAAGACCTCCGGCCATCTGCCGTATTACGCGGAGTCCATGTTCCCGAAAATGGAAATGGACGAACACCGCGCCGACCGCCAAAAAATCGAAGCCCGCATCGCCGAACTGGAAAAACAACTTTCCAACTACGAGAAGAAAATCGGCGGCTGAATCCGTCGAAGCAAACGCTGAAATTTTGACTGCGAACCTGAAACAACACGCGTAACCTGAAAGCATGGCCTCCGTAACAAAATATCCAGAGCCGAAAGAGGGTGACGGCGTCCTCCTGCGGCTGCGTGAGGATTATGAGCAAGCTGTTCTCGATTTGTTTGAAGCCGACCAAGACGCCAAAGAGGTTCGTCCCGCGCTGGAGGTCGTCGGGCTCACCTCCAATTTTCTCAACAACATGCGGCTGCCGGTTCATCGGTGGTTTCGTTACAGCGCCGGCTTTTCGGCAGAGTGGGTGAAATGGTTACTAGCCGAACGGGATGGAAGCGACCTTCGGGTGCTTGACCCGTTTGTAGGTTCGGGAACAACTTGTCTGGCGTGCGATGAAATGGGCGTCCAGTCCTACGGCATCGAAGCGCATCCGTTCGTGCATCGGGTGGCACAAGCCAAGTTGAGTTACGCCACCGACCCGGAACGGCTAATTTCCAAAGCGGAGAGAGCGTTCGCGTTCGCCCGAAAGGCGGCGGCGCAGACGGAGCATTACCCGGAAATCATCGGGAAGTGTTATGGGCTGGAGACGCTGGATTATCTGGACCGTTTCCGTCAGGCAGTCGAAGTCGAGCAAGACGGCTCACCCGAAGCCGGACTGCTCTGGATGGCGCTGGTGTCATCGCTGCGCGTCGTCTCCGAAGCGGGGACAGCGCCATGGCAATATGTATTGCCGGACCGACGCAAGACCGTGCCGCCGTCGCCCGAAATCACGTTGCACAAGGCGGTGCAGATGATTGCCGCCGATATTCGTTTTATGGCACGTCGAGCCAAGCCGCTGGCGACGCTGCGGGTGGATGACGCACGCAAATGCGCGACCGTGCCGGATGGTTGGGCCACACTGGTCATCACGTCGCCGCCCTACGCGAACAATTACGACTACGCCGATGCCACGCGATTGGAGATGGCATTCATGGGCGAGATCCGCGGCTGGGGCGACCTTCAAGAAACGGTGAGGCGACATCTGGTGCGCGCGTGCTCCCAGCACGTCCCGCCAAACTCGGTGAATCTCGACGAGATTCTGGAATCTCCAGAGCTTGCGCCCGTCCGCGATGAGATTGTGCCCGTCTGCCGCGAGTTGTCTTCCGTTCGGTTGGAGCGTGGCGGCAAGAAGACTTACAACAACATGATCGCCTGCTACTTCCTCGACATGGCGCAGACATGGCAAACGCTCCGGCGAGTTTGCGCATCACCTTCGGAAGTGTGTTTCGTCATCGGCGATTCTGCGCCGTATGGCGTTTATGTGCCAGTCATCGAATGGTTCGGCAAGCTGGCGCTGGCCGCTGGCTTTGAATCGTGGACGTTCGAGAAACTCCGTGATCGAAACATTAAGTGGAAGAACCGCAAGCACCGCGTGCCGCTGTGTGAGGGGCATTTGTGGGTTTGCGGATAGCAAGGAATCATCATGGCTGAATCGCTCGCGCATCGTTGGGGACAAATCATCGGTGACGGTTTCGAGATGTTCGTTCACGACATCCTCGGCGAAGTCGCGCAGCGATATGGACTCTACCTCGATTTCAGGCGGCCGCGCGCGACGAGAGGTGGCCAAGGCAAAGTCACATGGCAAGACGGCTACGGGAACAAGCACGACCTCGACTACGTTCTTGAGCGCGGCGGAACTGAGGACACGCTTGGTGTCCCCATCGCTTTCATCGAGTCGGCGTGGCGTCGCTACACCAAACACTCGAAGAACAAAGTTCAGGAAATCGAAGCGGCAGTGATGCCGATTGCTCTGACATTCTCGCGCCATCAGCCATTCTGCGGCGCTGTGCTTGCAGGCGAGTTCACGCGCAACGCGCTGCATCAGTTGGAATCGAAGGGCTTCGGCGTCCTGCATATTCCTTACGACTCCATTTTGGGCGCGTTCCAGGAACTCGGCATTGATGCTTCATCGGAAGACGGCGTCGGCGGCACAACCGAAGAACAGTTTCGAGAGAAGATTGCGAAATGGGAATCGCAACCGCAACCGCAGGCGACCAACCGCCTGCTGGCAAAACTTCACGCGCTGCACGGACACGAAATTGCAGACTTCAAACAGCGTCTTGAAGCCGCGCTTACCCGTCAGGTGGCTTCGATTCGACTGACGGTGTTGCGCGGTCATTCTGTCGAATGTTCGGACGTTGATAGCGCAATTGCCTATTTGATTGAGGAGGAGAATTCGTATCGGTTACGCGAAGACGGCGAGCAGCGGGAGACGTTTGAAGTTCAGGTTCGATTCAACACTGGAGCGAAGATTGAAGCGACTTTTCCCAAACGAACTGAGGCGATTGCGTTTCTACGAAGTTTCGCCTGATTCATTTACCGGTTTGAATTTTATGATGAACACCGAAGAATTTGTTGCCATTGAGCAAGCCGTGAAGGCCAGCACCGCGCCGGCGGAGATTGTGGCGGCGTTCAACGAGTTGTCCGCGTTGCGCGCGGAATTGAAGAAGCTTGGCGAGCCGGAAAGTTATTATCTCAAAGCCATGAACTGCCCGCATCATCACCGCATTTTGGCGGCCGAGCCGCGCAGTTACCGCGATTTTCCATGCGCCCGACTTGCTGGATGTCGGCGGTGTCGGCGAGATGAAAGGTTTCGGGGCGCGGGTCTTTGGTGTTCCGCACCAGCCGCGTCTCAATCCAGTCGAACTTTTGGTAGCGGTCTTTGTAGTCGAGCAGCCGGAAGGGAATCGGATAGAGGCGAACCCACGAACCATCTTCCCGCACGCCAGCCGTGCAAACCAACTCACCGTGCTTGCGCGAAAGGGTCGGATAGGTTTTGACGGTGATGAGAACCTTTTCGCGCCCCATAGTCGCGGATCAAAGGTGGTGAGCCGCCAGCTTCGGCCCGAAGGTTTTTTGCAACGCGTCGGAAACGCAGTGCCGGTGGCATTGGTGCGGCAGCAACTCGAAACAGGTGAGGGCAACACGCTGACCCTCTTCCTCAATCCAGCCCGCGATTTTGATCAGCGACTTGGTTTGCTTCGGAAGCGTCGTGCGTTCGTAGGTGGCGAACAGCTTGTCGTAATCGGTCTGCGTTTCGAGGTCCTGGCGCTTCTCCGACGGGATGCCCAGCTCCGGCAAATGTTCGTAGCGGATGCCGACGCCTTCGCAGGCGTGGCTCAATGTGCTTTTGGAAAAACCATATTTCCGGCTCAACGGATTGCGCCGGACATCGCACAGCAGCGTCACGCCGTCTTGCAGCAGTTGGTTCAGGTAAGCCTCCAGGGTTTTGCTTTCGTAACCGAGCGTGACCAGTCCAGGAGTTTGCTTGGCCGGGCGGGCGGATTCCACGCGGGCGCGACCTTCTTTCTTGGGCAAAACTTTTTCCACGATTTCGCTGCGCGTCGCGAAATACGGGTAACGCTGGTAAACGTCGGCGACGAGCATATTGCCGCGCAGGTTTTTGTATTGTTTGGCAAACCGCGCCATCGGCAAGGGCGACCTTTCTCCGGCGCGCGCCATCCGCCGCCCTTTCTCCGTCAACTTCCATGTCTGCTCATCTTCTTCAACCAGCCCTTGCTCCATCAGCCGCCGCTTGTCGACGTAGGACGTAAACGAAAAACAGCCGAACCGATACGGAACAAATTCGTAGCTGGGAGTGGGTTCGCCTTCGCGGGTGTAAAGGAACAGGAGCTTCTGGAAATCTGTCGAGCCGACCGGCCCATTCAGTGCATCCAAAAGTTCAAGCAACACACGCTGGCGGTCAAAAAGCATGACGCAACTTATTTCATCCGGCGGCAAAGGAACAGGTGAAAAACACAGGCTGCGCGGCGGGCGTCTTACTTGAGCAACGCAGTAAAACCCGCCTGCTCAAAATGTTTGTCGCCCGTCAGCGCGTCGGTCACGTTCCGTTCGCGCATGATGACAAACGAAACGCAATCGGTCAGTGTCCAGCCCTTGTCCGCGTGCTGGTGATACAGTCAAGCGCGCGGTCCAGAAGTTCGCGGGTGGCGGGAACGATTTCGCAGGCGGTGGACTGGCGTAAATGGAGGATGAATTCGCGCACGCGTCCGCGACACTCAGACTCGGCCAGCGCGTCGGCCACTTCCATAAGCACCCAATCGGAGGTGAGGAGGCGGGCGCGGAAGTCGCGGGAGAAATTCAGCACGCGTTCATGGTGCTGGTCGCGCCGGTTCAGCCGCGCCACGAAGTAAAAGGCGTCGGCAAAGACGACGCTCATGGCCGGGAATGACCGTGAACGTAATGGTCGAGATTGGTGGCGAGGTCGGCGGGCAAATCGTTGGCCATGCCGTCGAAGTCCTTGAGCGTTTCAAACAGCGTGGGCGTCTGCTCGTCCACCGGCTCAATGCGCACAACCGTGCCGGATGCCCACGGAACATTGCTGGGTATCTTGATCATTCCTTTTTCAATGACGGCGGTAATGCTCATGGCGGAAAAGATAGCCGTCAGTCCGGCTTTCGTCGAGGGGGTAAAATTGAAGTTCCTTTGCGCGCTGCGTAACGCTATTTTGTCCGCATGAAAGCGATGCAAATCGAGTATCCCGAAGCTTGGCCCGCCGCCGCCGGTTCGAGCGCGGAGCGGTTTGAGGACGAGGCGCGCATGGCGCTGGCGATGAAGCTTTTTGAAATGGGCCGGCTCACCAGCGGTCAGGCGGCGCAACTGGCTGGCGTGTCGCGTGTGGCTTTTCTCTTGTCCTGCCCACAATGGAACGTGCCATCAGTCGCGTGGGATGCCGCTGAAATCAGCGCGGAATTCAAACCACTGCCCGCGTGAGCCGCATCGTCTGCAATTCCGGCCCGCTGATCGCGTTGGGAATCCTTGGCAAACTGGAGCTTCTCCAATCGCTGTTTGACGAGGTGCTCGTTCCCGAGGCGGTGCAACGGGAGATCGTCCAGGGCGGCGTGAAGCTGGCCGGTCTGGAAAGCTTTCAGCGGGCGCAGTGGATTCGTGTTGTTTCCCCAAAACAGAATGACACATTGCTGGCCGCGTTGCTGGATACCGGAGAGGCGGCGGTCATCGCGCTCGCCCGCGAGCACGGAATCCCCGTGGTGTTGATTGACGAGCGTAAGGCGCGCAAGGTTGCCCGCGATGTTTATGGCCTTCAGCCGGTCGGCACGGCGCGAATTCCGATTGAGGCGAAGAAGAAAAAGCTCTTGACCGAGATTGCTCCGTCGCCCGAAGCATTGCGGCGCGAGGGGTATTGGATTCACGAGGACATCGTTCACGCGGCATTGCGTGAAGCAGGAGAAACTCAATGATGAAAACGGAAGAATTTGAGTTGATTGAGCAGGCCGTCAAGGCCAGCACCGCGCCGGCGGAGATTGCGGCGGCGTTCAGCGAATTGTCCGCGTTGCGCGAGCAGTTGAAACGGTTCGGCGAGCCGGAGAGTTATTACCTCAAAGCCATGAACTGCCCGCATCATCACCGCATTTTTGCGGCGGAGCCGCGCAGTTACCGCGACTTGCCGTTGCGCCTGGCGGAATACGGCACTTGCTACCGCTACGAGCAGAGCGGCGAGTTGTTCGGCCTCATGCGCGTGCGCTCGCTCAACATGAACGACGCCCACATCTATTGCACCGAGGACCAGTTCGCCGACGAGTTCCGCGCCGTGAACGACATGTATCTGAAGTATTTCAAAATCTTCGGCCTCGAAAAATATCAGATGCGCTTCAGCACGCACGCGGCGGAAGGTCTCGGCAAGAAATACGTCAACGAGCCGGAGTTGTGGAAGAAGACCGAGGACATGGTGCGCAAGGTGTTGATCGAATCCGGCATCAACTACGTGGAGGTCGCCAACGAGGCGGCGTTCTACGGTCCGAAGATTGACGTGCAGGTGTGGAGCGCCATCGGCCGCGAATTCACTATCGCGACGAACCAAGTCGATTTCGCCGTGCCCGCCAAGTTCGGCCTCGTCTATCGCGACAAAGACAACACCGACAAGACGCCGCTCTGCATCCATCGCGCGCCGCTGGGCACGCATGAGCGGTTCATCGGCTTCCTCATCGAGCATTACGCCGGCAACTTCCCGCTCTGGCTCGCGCCTGACCAGGTCCGCGTCCTGCCGGTAACCGAGGCGCAGATCGACTATGCCAAGGGCATCGTGAACGAACTGCGCGCCGAGCAAGTCCGCGCCGAATTCGAGTTCAGCAACGACAAGCTCATGGGCCGCATCCAGCGGGCGGAGGAAGCGCGTGTCCACCACATCCTAGTCGTCGGCCAGCGCGAGCAGGAGGCGAAAGCTGTCGCCCTCCGCATCCACGGCCAGGGCCAGCAAGGCGTAAAGCCCAGGGCGGAGGTGGTGGCGGATATCCTGGCGGCGATTCGCGAAAGAAGGTCGTGAACGTGTGTTTCCGGTCTTCCATGCTTTGTGGTAGAAACATGCCATGAAAACGCTCCCTGTTTGAAGTCGCGACGCAACGACTGGTTGCGGAGTTTCAACCTGAGCAACCTGACTGTTCGGCTCGCACGCCTGGGGCACGCCGCCGCATGCAGACAACGACGGGCGCGGCCCGCGCGCTGGCGGCGCTGGCACCGGGATCCGCACGCGCACCAGCAGCAATGCCGGACATTGTCCTGACTGCAAATGGGTGGCTGCGTCGCGGCGGCGGCACCGCCACCACCAACCCGCGACACCATCCGGTGCCGGCCTGCATTGACATGCCGCCGCCGTTCGTTAGCGTCGGTTCAAACTTGCCGCTTTTGCCCGTGGCCCGCTCCGTCAATTGAGGCGGCGAACGGCTGGTTGAGCAACGGCGCGGGCGCGGGTGGCTGGGCTTCCCTCTTTCGCCCAACCGCGGCGCACGGCAGGCCGCCCGGTTCTCTGCATGAACGCTGAACAAACCATCGAGCGCCAGCGCATGGACGTGGACATCGTCTGCGTCGGTTTCGGTCCGGCGACGGCCGGTTTCCTGACCACGCTGTCGCGGCAACTCGTGAACGCCGATGGCACGCCGGTCTGCGACAGCACCGCGATGCCCGGGATGCCGCCGCAGGTGTTGTGCTACGAGCGCGCGGACGATCTCGGCTTCGGCGTGTCCGGCGTGGTGACGCGGGCGCGGGCCTTGCGTGAAAGTTTTCCGGACCTGGCCAACGCCGGGATTCCCATGGCCGCGCCGGTCGGCGAAGAGACCGTGCTCTACCTGCTCGATCCGCACAACGCGAGCCGGCGCTCCGCCGCGCTCAAGGCGGCCGACGCGTTCATCGGCATGTTCATCGGGTTGCTCCCGGCCGAGCACCACGCTTTGCGCCTGCCCTGGACGCCCGCGTTCCTCCACAAAACCGGTGGCATGGTGCTGTCGCTGGGCCAGTTCATGCAATGGGTGGGCGCGCAGGTTCAAGGCACGGGCACGGTGCAGATTTGGCCGGGCACGCCGGTGGCGCAGGCGCTCATCGAGGACAACCGGCTAATCGGCGTCCGCCTGCTCGACCAGGGCGTGGACAAACAGGGGCAACCCGGCGACAGCTTCCTGCCGGGAATGGACGTCCGCGCGGCGCTGACGGTCGTGGGCGACGGTCCGGTCGGCCCGATCGGCCAGCAGCTCGACGCGCATTTCGGCCTCCCGGAAGGTCATCACACCCGCGACTGGGCCGTGGGCATGAAGTTCGTGGTGGATTTACCCGCCGACACGTCGCTCAAACCCGGCACGGTGCTGCACACGTTCGGGTATCCCGAGCCGGAGATTTTCGGCTTCCTGTACGTGCATCCTGACCGTGTGGCGTCGCTCGGCATCTTCGTGCCGTCGTGGTTCGACAGCCCGGTGCGCACGGCCTACCGCTATCTGCAGCATTGGATGCTGCACCCGTATCTCTGGCGCTACCTCAAGGGCGGCAAGCTCCGCTCCTGGGGCGCGAAGACGCTCGGCGAATCCGGCCGGCGCGGCGAGCCGCATCTCGTCGGCGACGGCTACGCGCGCATCGGCGAAGGCAGCGGCAGCACCAACGTTCTCACCGGTTCGGGCGTGGACGAAGCGTGGGCCACCGGCGCGCAACTCGCCGAAGCCGTGCTCGAATTGCTCAAAGCGAAGAAGCCGTTCACGAAGGAAAATCTTGAAGCCACTTACGTCCAACGCCGCCGCGCCAGTTGGGTGGAACAGGAAGCCCGCGTCGCCGAAAAATCCCGCGACGGTTTCCAACATGGCGTCGTCACCGGCATGATCGGCATGGCGCTGGCCGGCTTGAGCGGTGGACGCCTTGTGTTGCCCGGCAAACCGCTGCGCCCGTGGGAACGCATTCCGTCGCTTGAAGATTATTTTCGCGGCCGCATCCCCCCCGGCGAAGTGCGCGCGATTCGCGACGAGTGCTACGCCCGCGGCGTTTCCGCGCACGCCGCCCTCATGGAACGCGCGGGTTGGCCGGCGATTCCCTACGACGGCCAATTGCTCGTCTCGCACCAGGACGCGCTCCTGCTCGGCGGCAAGGTGCAAGCGCCGCCCGGCTACGCCGATCACGTCGCGTTTGTGTTTCCGAACCAATGCCAGCGTTGCGGCACGAAGCTGTGCGTCGAAGTCTGTTCCGGCCAGGCCATCACGCCCGGCGAAAACGGCGTGCCGAACTTCGACCGCGAGAAATGCGTTCACTGCGGCGCCTGCCTGTGGAACTGCGCCACCGCCCCACCGGAGAATCCCGAGTCCCGCTTCAGCGGGATCGCCTTCCGCGCGGGCACAGGTGGCTTGCACTCGGCGGAGAATTGACCTACAAACGAAGAGGCTATGACGATTCCCGAAGAGGCTCTGCAAAAAATAGTCCGTTCGTCTGTTAAACGAGACAATCGCCTTAGCGCGGGCAAACGAAGGCGTCTTGCGCTTTGGATTGGTCGTGTGGTCATTGCATTCAATGAGTTGGAATCGCGGATCGCTGACTGCATCGCAAAAACCCTTTCACAATCAGACAAAGATGTGACCGACATGCTCTTAGCCTCAATGAGCTATGCCCAGAAACTTGACTTCTTATTTGCGGGTCTATAGCACAATCTGTGGGTGCTTTTAGAAAGATTCCGGATTTTCGCAAGAGTTTTTCCTGACGGATTTTGGGACGTCACCGGCGCGCCTCTGGGCGGGGGTGGGGCGAGTCCGTTACGCGTGGCGACCGGCGGCGACGCGAACTGGAGTTCGGCAGTCCGTCGCCGCCGCTCGCCCGCCCCCGCCCAGAGACGGCGCGGGC
>JAKANS010000229.1 GCA_021823625.1 bacterium
CACCGAGGCCAATGGTGAGCGAATCCCAGGGGGTTGGCAGACGGATTAGCCTATGGCGCGAACAATTTTTCGAGATTTTGCTCGATGCCTGCCTTCGCGATTCGTCACGCGCTTGTTTTAGGACTAGCAGAGTGTCCGCGGCGGTGGCGCCACGATGTTGTTCGCCTTGGGCCGGCCGATCAAGAGGTAGAGCAGGGCGCCCAAGGCGTGCAGGAAGATGATCACCAGTACCCAGACGATGCGCTCGGAGTCGGTGAGGCCACGGTTCTGGATCGCGTGGATGAGCATCCAGATCCAGAACGCGAAGAGCGCGAGGGTGAAGGGAAACAGGAAGAGGAGCAGGAGCAGTTCGAAGCCGCCGAAAAGGAATCCGAACATGGCATTCATGGTGGTGGTCTCAGGAACTCGCGTGCTAACCGCCAGCGTGGATCCCCGACGTCTTGGGCTTGCCCACGATCAGGTAGAGCAAGGCGCCGAGAAAGTTGAGGAAGATGATCACCAGCACCCAGACAATGCGCTCGGAGTCGTTGAGGCCGCGGTTCTGGATGGCGTGAATGAGCATCCACAGCCAAAAGACGAAGGCACCCAGCGCAAATAATGCTGCCAGCGCAGAGATAAAGACGCCGCCGAGCGCCCAGGAAGTGGATACGTCGTGGACCATAGTTGCTACGAGGTTTGGGGTTGATCGGTGTCCTTGCCCATCGCCTTGCGGAGCGCGGGCACCTGTTCGAGCA
This sequence comes from bacterium, assembly GCA_021823625.1. Classification (GTDB taxonomy): domain Bacteria; phylum Verrucomicrobiota; class Verrucomicrobiia; order Limisphaerales; family J093; genus DSVZ01. Next base: position 735 of record JAKANS010000229.1, read on the forward strand.
GTTTCTCGAACTTGATGCCGGTGAGGCTTTCCACCACCGGCGGGAGCTGGGCAATGATTTGCGTGACATCGCCGGTGAGCTTGCTCGCCCCGCCGCCAGGGCCGCTGTTGATGATGACCATCCGTTCGGTTTTCGAGAGTGGTTCGCTGACCTTGCCCGCCACTTCGGGCAGGACACGGACGATCATTTCGATCACGGCCGCTTCGTTGTATTGCTTGAACGATTCCGCCTTCACGCGCATGGCTTCGGCGGTGGCCTTGCCCTGGGCCTCGATGACCGAGGCTTCGGCCAGACCGCGGGCTTTGTTGGCCTCGGCTTCGGCGATGCCGGTGGCTTTGGCAACATCTGCGCCGGCGAAGCCCGTGGCCTTCGCGGCCGAGGCGGCGCCGGCGGCCTCGGTTTCGAGCTGGAACTTGCGCGCGTTGGCGAGCGTCTCGACTTTGTAGCGCTCGGCGTCGGCCGGCTTCTGGACCGTGGCTTCGAGCTCGCGTTGCCGGCGCAGGATTTCCTGTTGCTGCAGCTCGATTTGTTTCTGCTTTTCGACGATGGCAACCTGGACCTCCTCGGCCTTGACGAGTTGGCCGGTCTTGAACTTTTGCAGATCGTAGGCGAGGTCGGCCTCGGCTTTCTTCTGGTTCACCACCGCCTGGTACTGCGCCACGTTCGATTGGTAGTCGCGCTGGGCCTCGGCGATCTTGCTGTCGGCGGCGAGCTTGGCTTCCTGTCCGGCCTGCTGCGCCTGGGCCGAACGAATCGTCGAATCGCGGTCGGCTTCGGCCTGGGCGATGACCGCGTCGCGCTTGACCTGGGCGATGCGCGGCTTGCCGAGTGCGTCGAGGTAACCCTGGCTGTCGCGGATGTCGCGGATGGTGAAGCTGACGATGCCCAGGCCCATGTTCGCCATGTCGCCCGCGGCGACTTCCTGCACCTTCGAGGCAAAGGCGTCGCGGTTCTGGTAAATCTCCTCGACTGTCATAGTACCGAGGATTGCCCGCAAATGGCCTTCGAGCGTCTGCATGGCGATGTTCTTGATCTCCTCGACGCCTTTGCTCAGGAACTGCTCGGCGGCCGTGGCGATGGAAACGTCGTCGCCCTTGACTTTGATCTGGGCCACGCCGTCCACCTTCACCGGCACACCCTTGCTCGTATAGACCTCCGGCGTCTGCACGTCGATGGTCATCAGCTCGAGCTTGAGTACGTCCACTTTCTCAAGCACCGGCCAGACGAAGACGCCGCCACCCTTGACGATGCGGTAACCGACCTCGCGGGTGGTGCCGTCAGCCTCGGTGAGTTGGCGTTTGCGGCCGGAGATCACCAGGACTTCGTTCGGTCCGACCTTCCGATAGCGGCTCGCCCAGAGCACCACGAACATGAAAAAGACGAACAAGATGGTGGCCGCGCCACCGGTGACGGTGGACCAGGGCAGGGCGGCGAGGATCGAGTTGAATGCATTCATGGTTTTTGGATTCAGGTTTGCGAGGGCGGTTACCGGGCCGGTTTCACGTAAAACTGGGTGCCGACGACGCGGGTGATGATGACCGAAACGCCGGCGGCGAGGGCGACATTCTGCTCGGCCCGAGCGGGTGCGGTGTAGCGTGACCCGGCCTGGACGTAAGCGATTTCGCCGACGCTCTGCTCCGGGATTGGCGTGATGACCGTGGCGGTCACGCCGGTCAGGGTGGCCACCCGCGATTCGCTCGAACTTTGCGTCTCCTGGAAGAGCTTGCTGAAGAACCACAGCGTCACCAACGCGATTCCCAGTCCGCCCAAAGCGGCCAGCGGGGCGCTGATCCAAGGGCTGCTGGTCAATTCGATTTTGCTGAAAATGAGCCCAAACGCTCCGAACGCCGTGATGAAAGACGCCAGCACCGTCGGGCTGGAAAACGACATTGTCGGCACGCCGGCGTGGTCGAGGCCAGTATCGGCATGGCCGTCGGCGCCCACGTCCGTGTCGTGCCCACCCAGGAAATGGCCGAGCGCGACACTGATGACCGTGAAGAGCAGACCACCCACGAGGCAGCAGGCGTAGAATGTCATGGCAGCTCTTGGGTTACTTCGGTGCGCAACGTACCATCCGCGGACTCAGCCGGGAAGCGCGAAAGCCGCTCACCGACCGAGCGTGGCGCGGCGTTGCGGTCGGCGCACGAAGAAGTAGATCAGCGCGCCGATGAAGTTCGCGAAGAGGACGACCAAGACCCACACGATCTTGTCGCTGCCCTGGCTGGGTTCGTTCAGCGCGCAATCGACGAGCATCCACAGCCAGAACGCGAAGCCGAGCAGGCCCAGGCCCATGAACGGCAGCGCCACCAGAAGTTCCAGAAAACCGAAGCAGGCAGTGTTCATAGTTGTTTCGATCAAGTTCAGGTCCGAGACTGCGGATACCAGACGCGATCGCGGGTGCGTGGACAATTATACCGTCGCGGCGGGTTTGTACCGTGGTTGCCGAGCGCTACGATGTCGCGGCTCGCCCAAGCTCGCCTCACGACCGAGCAGCGCGTTAAGCCGACCGGGAAGTCGGCGCGCGGTGCAGTAGGGCGAGCGTCCTCGCGAGCCGACGCTGGTTGCGAATACTTTGGCGGCGCGCTCGGAAAGGCGCGCCCTACGCAGAGCGCGTCCGTTAGGGCGAGTCAGAGCGGAAACTCGCCCGCAACCGGTGAGCAAGTCCGGACAGACTATGCGAAACTCTGGTCGAGCCGAATCAAGGCCCCTATGGGCCATCCCCGCCGTTCCCGGCAACGCCCAATCCCCCCAGACGATTGGGGCGTCCCCAAACCGTTCCGGAACCGCCCAAATGTTCGTGGAGGTGCCCCCCAGAGCCGTGTCTTCACGACCAACGTTGTTCGGGACCGCCCTGGTAGCGTCGGAAACCTCCCCCGATGCCGCTGAGGACTGCCCAAAACGATTTTGGGGGCGCCCAAACAGGAAGCAAAATGTCCCGGAAACACTTTGGGGCAATCCATAAAGGAGATGGGAACGCCCCCAGACCCTTCAGGTCTGGGCTTGGAGCGGCGATCGCAAAGCCTAAATCGTTGGTTTAGTGGGCATTGGAATGTGAGACACCGGCAAGCCGGAAATCCGAGACCGCGGTTCCTGAGTTCCTGATTTCCTCATTGGACCTTTGCGTCTCCGCGACTCCGTGACAGTCCGCTGGTAGGGCAATACCTGTCGTGCCCAGCAATCCCAGCCACGGCGGCACAGGGGCTCGGAGATTGAATGAGGAACGCAGGAAAGCCGGCCCCCCCCGACCCCGGTTCTTGAATTCCTGACTTCCTCATTGGGCCGCTGCGTCTCCGTGACTCCGGGGCAGTCCGCTGGTGGGGCGAGACGCCGTCGAGGCGAACGCGCAGCCACAAAAAAGGCAGGGCGAGGCTCCCGCCGCGCCGAACCAAGGCCGCACTGGCCTCCCCCTCGCCCGCCCCGGCAGAGTGCCACTGCGCCGGCACTGCGCTGGCCCGGCCGGGCGGCAACTCCACCGTGATGGCCCCCGCGCAACCAGCCACCGGCTGAGGGGGAACATTCGTCGAATGCAGAAGGCGTCAATCACGAAAAGAAAATTCTCGGAATAAATGTTTGACACGGGAGATGGCTGGCCGGAAAGTCCCGCCAGTCCGCCAGTCCGCCAGTCCGCCAGTCCGCCAGTCCGCCAGTCCGCCAGTCCGCCAGTCCGCCAGTCCGCCAGTCCGCCAGTCCGCCAGTCCGCCAGTCCGCCAGTCCGCCAGTCCGCCAGTCCAGGGCGGGACCGGGAAAGACAGGGGAACATGACAGGTTACGACGATCAGACAGGGCTTGGGCAAAGCGTCGCAGGGCGCAACGACCCGGCCGCGCGGTCGCGGCCCGGGGCCGTCGGCGGGGCGAGCCCCACCAATATCCCAAGGGTGGAACGAACATCCCCGTGCGCCGAACCTGTGCCGCAATGGACGGCAGCACACTTTCCCGCCGCTGCCCACCCACTGGCACGTTTCAAACCAGCAGTCTGCTCGATCGCGAGAACAAAAAAGACCCTTGCCGGGCAACTAAACTCCGTGCCAGAGGCGGGATGCGCGATATCGGCAAGAACCCACAAGATAGAGCGGTCAGAAAGACACATGCCCGAGCCCACTATCACCCCCAGGGATCAGGATCTCGACTGTTTCCATGCACCACTTGCTCTGCTACAGACTAGCCATGCGAAAGCTCCCTAAAGTCACGCAATTTGCAACGCTGTTCAGGAAGACAGTGGTTGGCGCCCTTGCGGTCACTGCGATGTTGAAACTTTCGGGAGTGGTAAGCGCGGTCTCAGAGTTGGACAAGCCAGATCCCGTGTTTTACTTCCTCAGCATGCGACAAGTTCTGTTGTTGGCCGCTGTGCTGGAAGCCGTGGTCGCGTGGTGGGTGACCCGGTGGCGAGACGATCCTCGCATCCTGGGATTGATACTATGGCTGGGGGGTGTATTTCTGCTGTACCGGGGCGCGGCTTGGCTGAATGGTTGGAGCGGTCCCTGTAAGTGTCTCGGCGGCCGTTATGGGATGGCTTTTTTCTTGCCGGTTTACCTGGAAGATTGGCTCGCCAAGGGGCTGCTCTGTTGGATGGTCTTGGGCGCGGGAAGCCTGCTGGCTTGGCAATGGTGGAGTCGCACCGCTTGTGCCCCGCGCTGTGCGACTGCCGGGGAGTCAGTACGATGAACACGCGTGCCAATTTCATTCTTCAGTTGGGAACGGAGCAGCAAGTAAGGCCCTTGCGGGTCGCGTTGGGATCGCTCCTCTCCGCGGCGGCCTTGATGAGCGCGGATGTGCCGGCCGTGAAAGTGCGGGGTACGTTGGCGACCTACGAGGTGCAGGCGGACGCCTCCCCCCGCTTGCAGGAGACGACCCGGTTCGAGGCGGTGCTCGACGGAACCAGGGTCTCATTGGAAGTCGCGGACGACAAGCTATGGGAGGTGTGGAGCTCGGATGGCGTGGAGAGCTACGAGTTGAAGCAAATCGCCCCGCGGTTCACCTCGAATGGGAACGCGGGCCAGAGCGGGGCGGTGCCCATGATCGGCAGGGTGTTTTACGGTTCGCATGTCTTGTACGCTTCGCCTGAAATGGGCGTTGTCTGGTTGGCGTTTACCCCGCACTTCGCAGATTCTCCCGATGGGATCGAGCCTCCGGCATTCTGGAAAACGGAGTTTACGGATCCCTACGCACACGCGTTCCGCCTCACCAATGTGGTGCTCCTTGCCGACCGTGCCGGCGCCTGTCTGGCTGCGGCGGATTTCGCTTGGTCACTCTCGGCCCTGGACAGCCTCGGGGAGCGCAGCCAGCACCTCACGCTGTTCCGCCGCTCGACCGATCCCAAAGAAATCAAGACTGCGAGAGATGAACTGCGAAGCCGGAAGTTGGACGGGCAGATCGTCGCGCGCTACCGTGCGGTGCAAACGACGAACTTGGCCCAGTGGGCGTTGCCGGCCGAATTCCGTTGCGAGTTGATGGACAACAACGGCAAGCCTCGGACGATCTGGCATGGCTTCATCCTCGAAATCGAGGCTGCCGCGCCGTTGCCGCCGACCCCCGCGCTTTCCCGGCCTACCCAGGTCACGGACTACCGGTTCTACGATGAGGCGAGTCGAATCGATGAGTTTACGTACGTGATCACGAACAACGTCTGGTTGAGTACGAACGACCTGGCACTGCGCCAGCGCTTCGACTGGATACGAACCCGCGCTGCGCTCGCCCGGCCCCGGCTCGCGCCGACAAGCCAGCGGGCCTTGATGCTGGCGGTAGTAGTTATCGCCCTCCTTGCCTTTCCGGTGCTTGTTCTGCGGTGGAAAAAGCCCGGAGAAATCGGAACCAAAGAAAAATAGAATAGACGCAAAAACGCTATGCGAACGACATACAAATACGGATACGCTCTCGTTGCCACCCTGGCCGCGACCGTGCTCGTGCTGGCTAGCAACAACCAGCAAGAATGCAAGCTGGGTGTGACAAGCCCCAACCAAGTTTATTGCACAGGCAGCCCACCAAACTGCGGCGGCAGTTGCACTCGCAACGCCACCACGTGCCATTACTGCGATTTGGGTGACGCGACATGCTACGCAACCACCTCCCAATGCGAAATCTGGCAGGAGACAACGAGTTGCAAAACTATTGGGAGTAACTGTGGCTGCAACCAAACTGCGTGGACGAAGGGTAGGACCCTCCAAAGCGGCAATGACAGTTGCAGCAGTACGTAGCGACACCCTGAAAGGCCAATCTAGCCTGCTTCTGTGCGATTAGAGTCTGGTCCGCTTTTCGGCTCGGGTTGAGCTGTCGGTGGTGGGGAGTGTCCGAGTTGCTCGCGAAGCTTGCTTGCGTCGTGTCGGGAGGCCCCGAAGTGGTTCGCTTGACGCGGCGAGTCTGCGGGTCCGTGAGAGATTCCACGGCGTGCGAAGAGCCGCGAATCGTGCCCCTGAACCCAGTCGTCGCAAGTCATTGGAAATCAACCAAACTGCCGGGAGGTTCATGGGTAGGGAAAACCTCAAATTCTTGACGCGAGTTGGGGCCATGAACCTGAAATGCCTAAGTCGTTGGAAATGAACGAACGCATTCCCAGGTTCATGGAAAGGTTCATGGAAAGTATTGCGCCGAGCATGAGTTCTTTCGCTTGCCGAGTTCGGCACTGGGTCGAGACCGCATGCTCGATCGATGGGTTGAACGTGGTGCTCCTGCACCGGATGGCGCTGGTCTGGCTCGTGGTTGTGAGTCTGCAACTATGGCCGGCCTACAGCATTTTGGAGCATTCCAGCCATCTTCACTGGGAGAATGACCAAGGCATCACTTGGCGGAGTTGCCTGGCCACTTGGGATGGCGCGCATTATTTGCATCTGGCGCAGATTGGTTATTCTCGGGGTGACAAATCTTGTGCGTTTTACCCGTTGTGGCCTTGGCTAATCCGCTGGGTCAGCTCGCTGAGCGGTGTGAATCCGATTTTCGTTGGGTTGGCGATGGCGAACTTGCTTTCGTTCGTAGCATTGGGGCTTCTTCTCCATCAAGTGGCAGGACGGTACGGAGGAGCCACCGCACGCGCGAGTGTGGCGTTGATGCTGGCATTTCCAGGCGCGCTCTTCTTTGCCTTCATTTACACCGAGGCACTGTTCTTGTTTCTGCTGATGGTCTTCTGGCTCGGGCTGGATCGAAATCGGCTCTGGCTGGTATGCGTAGCTGGGTTCCTGCTGCCCCTGACGCGGGCCATTGGCGTGTTCGCGCTGCTCCCTTTAGCAGCCCGTCAAAAAAGCCCCGCTTTCGGAAACTCGGAGGGTTGAACAGAGATCCTGGGTCCGAAGGAGCGACCCGCGATGAGCAAGACCAGAATTACTCCCATGATCGTCGTCAACAGCTC
>JAKANS010000048.1 GCA_021823625.1 bacterium
CCACCTCTCCATTCCTGGAGCGGGTGATGGGAATCGAACCCACGTGGCCAGCTTGGAAGGCTGGAGCTCTACCATTGAGCTACACCCGCACCCCGGACATGCTATCAGCGACGCCCGGCGTGTCAACGCCAGGCACCGGAGTTCGGTCCCGCCCGAGTTGACTCAAAATGAAGGATACCGAGAGAGCGCAAAAGGTGGGTGGTAAACGGATTCGTTGTCTCACGGAAAATGACATCCTAACCGGAGGGGATGAAGATGCCAAAGACACTGAATCGCGAGAACAACTGCAACGGCTGCGCGAGCGTTACGCCCAGTGCTACAAAGAAGATAAAAGCCGGATGCTCGTAGGGGCGCCAAAAGTAACTATTACTCGGGCGCCGGACGGGAAGTTCTTGGGAGTTTCATCCTGAACGATCTGGGTCTGGCCGAAGAGCGAGGTAAGCTCCCTGCGGGCCGTTTTGTGCAAGCTGGAAGCGGGACCATTTTGCATCACCCCCCTATCGCCCCAGTGTCTTTCGGCAGAGCGGACCCTGCTTTCAATTTCGGAGTTCGGGGTAAACACGCCCTCTGGCGTCAGCGTCAGGGAGCGTGTTAACCTACTACGCGAGGATCAATAATCCGCCCGGAAACGGCGCAGCGCGGCGAAGCCGGCCAGACCAAGCGCGCTGGCCAGCGCGATCCATTGCGGTTCGGGCACCGGCGCGGTGTCGATGCTCAGGCTCCAGGAGTCCAACCGCGCTTGTCCACCGACGTCGAGATCGGCCACGAAGAGCATCCATTGCCCGCTCGCTGCCAGGCCGAAGAAGTCGGTCAAGGCCGTGGTGCGGGTCGCCGGGTCGTCCGTGACCGCGGCCGGATCGGCGGTTCGTCCATCGGTGGACCATGTGCCGGTCAGGGGGCCACCGGGGGCGCCGCCCAACGTGGCCTGGTAAGTGTGGATGTCGGGCATGGCAGGCGTGTCGGCGAAGGTCACGGTCAGGCCGTTGTCGCCGTAGCCGAAGGGGTCGAGTGCGGTCTTGCCCGGCCGGTTGAGCAGGACCGTGAAGCCGCTGCCATGCTGGAGGGTGGCGTAGAGGTCGCCATTGTAGGCGCCGCCCCGGCCCACACCGCTGATCGTGAGGCTGAGCGTGAGACCGGTGATGTTGCCGGCGATTTGCGCCGGCAACAGTGTCTGAGTGTCCGCGAGGCCCGATCCCTTGCCGTCCGGGATCAGGGTGTTGATGCCGTCGAAGTTGAACACCGCGCCGTGGATGGCAAACGCGGGACCCACGAACGAGAGCAGCAGAACGACTGGTTTCTTCATAACTTTGGCAATCGAAGGTTCCCGGTTAAGGACTGGCCAGATCAACGGCCCGGTAGAACGCGGAGCCGACCGGTGGATTCGTATCGGTGAATTCGAACCGCCCGAAGGCGTCAGCCGTCGCTGCAGGATCGAGCGTCTCCCAGTTCGGAGTATCCAGACTCGTCGCGCGTTGAATGGCGTAGTTCCGGTTCGGAATGCCCAGGTAGCGCAGGATGACTTTTCCGTCCTGCACGATGGGCGGTTCGAGAATGTTGAGGCTTTGGCCGCTGGCGTCGGCCACCACCTGAACAGTGACCGTACCGGTGGCCTGAGCGCCGTGGTTGTCGGCGAGCGTGTAGGTGAACGAGTCATTTTCGTTCATGTCCGCGGCGGGCACGTAAAACACCCACCCGTCCTTCAGGCTGACGGCCGCGCCCTTGGCCGAGGTCGGCGACACGCCGGTGATGCTGATGGTGTCGAATTCCGGATCGGAATCGTTGGCGATCAGATCGAGCAACGACACCTTGACCCCGCGCCCGGTGGGGCGGTTCACCGTGTCCAGCCCCGCCACCGGCGGATCGTTCACCGGGTTGACCGTGAGGAGGAACTTGCGGCTGGCGCTGTTCGCGCCATCGCTCACCGTGAGCGTAATCTCGGAGGATCCCGAGAGCTGCGGCTGCGGCGTGATCAACAGCGTGCGGTTTGGGCCGCTACCCGGCTGCACCACCACCTGCGAGGCCAGCACCAAGGTGAGGTTCGCGGAATCGGTCTTGAACGTCAGGGTGTTCACGTCCGTATCCGGATCGGCCACGGTGAACGGCACCGCGATCGGCGTGTCTTCGTCCGTGCTCTGCGGCAGAATCTCGGAGAGACTTGGCGAAGAACTGACCACCGCCACGGTCGTCAAGGCATCCGGCACGCTGTGCGGCGGTTCCTGGTTGCCGGCCTGGTCGGTGGCGCGGCTGTAGAAGCCGTACGTCTTGTTCAACTGGCCGGAGTACAGACTCCCCAACAGTTTGGTGTGGGTAAGCCACGGCTGGAACGGCCCGCCATCGGTGGACACGAACACGTCGAAGAAGGACACGCCGGAACCGCCAGTGTTGTCCGCCCCCTCCCAACTCACCGGGAATGTCGCCGGACTGCTGGCCAGCAGCGACTTCACCGTGCTGATCGGCGCCTCGGTATCGGACGCCGGGAGCACCACATAGTGCAACGTGTAGCTGCCCGTGCTCTGATAATCCAGCAGGTGCAGCAGGTTTTCGCGCTTGGGCCGCTTGCCCAGTCCCACGAACGTGCGGTCCGTGGTCCAGACGTTCACCCCCACCGGAATGGAAGTGCCGTCTGAACGCTCGACCGCGGTGAGGATGTACTGTCCGTTGGCAGGATCCGGCACCCGCAAGTAACCCCATTCCGGCGGCATGGCTGCCGTGAGGGTCACCGTGAGGTTCGCGGGCGACAACGTGCCACCCACGACCGCTTCATCGACCCGGTCCACTTTGTTGGTCTCGCCCGAGCTCAGGTAGAGCGTGTCGCCCAGGTCGAGCGGATCGGGCACTTCGTTCACGAAGAAGTCAGGCTGGCCGTCCTCGAACGCACCGCCGGCCTGCACGAGGTGAATCATCTCGTGAATGCTCAAGTCCTCGATAAGCGAGAGGCGTGGATTGCCCAAGCCGTCCACGTGCTCGAAGGTGGCCTTGTAGTCGGTGAACAGGCCTTGCAGCGTCGAGGTCATGAGCCAGCGCCCAACAACGCTCTGATCGGGCAGGATGTCGCCAAAGTTCACCGTCAGCGACGGCGTAATGTTGTGGCCCGCCACTTCGGTGCCGATGATCTTGAAGTCGATCAGGAGTCCCTTCTCGTTCTCCACGATCTGCGGCTGCGCGGACGTGATATGGAAGTCCTTCGCGATGCCCTTGCCACGGTTCTGGACCAGCACGGCCAGGCTGTACGGAATGCTGGGCTCGATCTCGTCGGTGAATGGATCATCGCTGAAGACGTCGCGTTGGTGGAAATACTTGATCCACAGTCGCGGCGTGGGCAGCACGGTGATGCTCACGGGTTCAAGCGGGATGTGGACCTGCGTTCCGCCCAGGTCGTAGCTGAATTCGCCGGCGATGAAATACTGAACCGGGCCATCGGGGGCGGCGTCCACGGTCGGAACAATCAGCCATTTGGCCGAACCGGTGCTGCCGGCGCTCACGGTGCCGGTGCCGTCCACGGCGTTCAGCCCGCTCAAGGTGGGCGGGTGGATTCCGAACATGGCGGAGGCATCGCGGCCCTGGCTGTCCACCGCAAACACCTTCACCTCGATGTTGATCAGGTCCGCCGCGTCCTGGTTGTCGATTTCGAGGGTGGCGCGGAAGGCGTCCCGCGTGATGACGGCTTCCTGTTCGAGCCGGAGTTTGACCCGGGCGCAAACCCCGCCGCCACCGCCCTCTTCGTTCTGCGTCCGCACGGTTTCGACGATCGCGGAGATCGGGTCGTTGAACCCGGCGGCCTGGGCCTTCTGGGTCTCTTCCGTGGCGGTCACCAACTTCGTGCGCAGCGATTCCGAATCGATGAAATCGGTGCTCTCACCCGGCGGCACGTCGGCCAGCGTGTTGATGCCCCGGGAATAGTAGTCGAGGCTGCGATTCCAACGGGCGATCACCCGCAGCACTTCGGCCGGCGGCACGCCGGGAGGCTGGATGCCGCCCATCAGGTCGGCCTGCTCCGCATCCGTGATCGTGCGCTCGCCGTCCGAGGTCGGGGAAACCGCAAGCTGGAAGCGCTTGAACCACTCGCCGGTGTCCGGGCCTGCGGAGCCGTTCAACCAGACGGTGTTTGGCGCGCCGGTGATTTCGCTGAACGCGCCGAGCATGGCTTCGATGCCAGGTCGGAACGCTTCCAGCGGATCGGCAGACGCAGCCAGGGCGATGCCGCGCCGGTTGAGTTTTTTGTACAGGAAGTACTCTTCGCTCGCCATCGCCATGGATCCCGGTTGGATGAAGCAGCGCGCGATGGCGTAGAGGCAGGCCGGCAAGTCCGCGCCGGGGACGAGGCAACCCACCGCCCCGACGCCGCAATCGGCAACGGCAAGGGCGGTGACGCCTTGGGCCAGACCCATGCCGCAACCGACGCCGCTGAAGAAGCAGCCGACCGGACCGGGAATGCAGCCGAGGCCGGAAATAACCAGACACTTCGGGTCGCAGACGATTTTCAAGGAGATCGACGGCCCTGAAATCCCGCCGCCACCGGGGCCACCTCCACCGCAGCAACCGCCGCCGCCAGGACCGCTGCCGCCATAGCTCCAGCCATCGACTATGCCAATCGGCGGCCCTCCACCGCCGCCGCTGTTCGCGTTGGGCAGGGAAATCGTGGTAGAAAACGACAGGCTGAACTCGCCGCATTGCAGGCCCCAATCCGCCGTGGCCGAGGTCTGGCAAGGACCGCCGTCCGCCAGTTTGGCACCGTTTCGGCGGTCCATCAGGCTCAAGCCGCGGTTGATCTTGCGAATCGTCACCGGAACAGTCAGCGAGCTGTTCGCCGGCACCACGCCGACGTCTTCGATGAGCGGCGTGAACTCCCACAACGGATGGGTCGGGAAGTGCAGTTTGAAATCCTGCGCCGCGATCAGACCGTGGTTGACGATCTTGAGGTCCACCTGCGTTTCCATCGCGATGATGGTTCCGAGGTCGATCACCGGCGGATCGACCGTGATGACCGGCTTGGGAACCGCGGTTTCGAACGTGGTTTCCACCGTGATCTTGTAGTGATCCACGATCTCGACCGGCTCGACTTTCCAGGAGTAGGTGACCGACTCGCGCGAGATGAACGTGGTGAGTGAGTTCACCGTGTCGGGCTCGACAAAGAACGAGTTCTGGTAAGTCGTGTGCTTGGGTGCCGTGACTTCAATGTGGTAGTACCCCTCGGTCAGACCGGGAGCCAGGAAGGTGCCGTCCATCCCGGTCGTTCCGTGCGCGACCAACTCGCAGGTGAAGGGATCGCGGACGTTGACGTTTGCATCGGCCACCTTCGGGGAGCCGTCGGCGTAGTAGGTAAATTCGTCCACCACCACCACGCGCAAGTCACCCTTGCTGTCCGAAGTGGCCCGAATCTGGAAGGGCACGTTGATGCCCACCGTGTCGTTGCCGACGTAGAGATGGCCGTTGTAAGGCCCGAGGGTGAGGTTCGCCGGGGGCGTCAACACCAGGCCGATCGTGGCCGAAGCCCCCGGATCGAGCGACGGCACGGGGTTGTCCGAGGTGACGCCCATCCAATCCACCTGGGGCAGGACCACGTTCAACGGCCTGGTCGGCCGGCCGCCTACGTTGGAGATCGTGAACTGAAGGGTGTGCGATCGACCGACCAACATGCTGGCGACGATCTGGCCCGGTGTGACCGACAGTCGTGGGCGAAGCGCCTCGACCGCCACTCCGAGATAAGCCTCAGTGACCGCGCCTTCCACGCTGGTAATGCGGAAATGCACGGTGCCTTGCGGCACCGAAGCGTCGTTCGCGGTGATGGTGTAGTTCAACGGAATCGTGCCCGATCCCGGCAAAGTCGTGTCCGCCAACTGAGCCTGGAGGGTGAGGTTGGCCGGCTGCTCCAGCACGGTGAGGTTCAAGCCCGTGAGTGCTTCGGTGCTGAGATTCACCAAGTCGAGATGGCCGTTGATCGTGTCTTCCTCGACGACGTTCACCACCGACTGTGGCGGTTCGACCTTCATACCCAACAGCACGAAGCTGTCCTGCGTCGGCGCGTCGGCTTCACCCGGATGCGCGGCGCCGATGTCATAGGCGCCGGCCTCGGTCGGCAGCGGATTCCACGTGGTCTTGAAGTAACCGAGGTTGTCCACCAGGGCCGAGATGACCCGCTTCGTGCCGCGGACGTGGATGTGGATATTGACGAGCGAACCCTCCGGCGCGGGCAGGCCATTGAGGCGCAACGCGCGACCGGTCATGGGAATGGGCGTGCCCGCCAGCGCTATTTCGACGTCCGTGCTCACTTGCGCACTGTCGGCTGGGCGGACCACGATCGGCTGCGCGGAAACGAGCGTATTGTTGTCCTCGAGGGTCTCAGTGATCTCGTCGGCGACATCGGTTTGCGTGATCACCCAGTAGTTGCCCGGCGCGGTGGGCATACGCACCGAGAGGCTTTGCTCGAAATGCTGACCGGGCGGCATGGTGCCGTTGAAGGTGTAGTTGCCCACCAGGGTGTCGTCGCCCGGCAGCGAATCGGTCGAGAGGAACACGCGCGTCGTCCACTTCGGGCCGGCCGGCTCCGAACCTTGGTTCTCGATCCGATAGGTGAGCGGAACGTAGGCCTCGGTCTCGGCCAGCGCGGGTCCTTCGGACTTCGCCACCACCAAGTCAGGCAGATCAACGTCGCTGACGGTGAGGTTGGCGACTCCCTGGTTGAAGCCCGCCGAGTCGGTGACCACGATGATGCGAAGGTTGCCGGACGCCGAGGTGGTCGGGATGGTGACCGTCTTGGATCGCGGTTCAGACGCGCCCGCCGCCAGCGCGGAAGCGAAGTTGAACGTCCCGAGCGCCACGTCATTGCCGAGGGAGCCATCGGTGGACAAATAAACGCTGTCGCGCCAGGTGCCCGAAACCGCGGCGGCGCCCGCGTTTCGCACGCTCCAGTTGACGGTAACGGTTTCTCCGGGCTGCGCGTTGGCCGGCATGGTCACGCTTTCGGCCACCAAGTCCGGCAACGGCGGGAAGCCGAGCGTGATCGGGATCGGGTCGCTGTAATTGTTGTTCTCGTTCGCCTCGCCGACCACGCCGTTCACATCGGTCTTCACGAAGAGGAAGTAGCTGCCCGCGGTGTAGCCCGCGCCAGACGGCAGCGGCACCGACACGCTGAGGTCAGCGGTGCTGCCCGGTCCCAGCGGTGCTGCGCTGCCAGCGGGCCGGGTGGCCAGCAGGACGTCGCCGCCACTGGGGACGGCATCGGTCGAGAGGTAAACCGTGTCCGTCCATTCGCCCACGACCGTCCCGCTGCCGTGGTTCGCCGTCGCGATATCGGCGTGGGAATCGTGGTTGAAGTCCGCCACCACCAGACCGTTCGGGTTCGAGCCCACCGCGAGATTCACGGCGTCGCCGAACGTTCCATCACCAACCCCAAGCCGGACCGTCACGTTCGCCCCCTTGTAATTGGCGACCGCCATATCGAGGTGACTGTCTTCATTGAAGTCGCCCAAAACGATGTCCACCGGGTTGCTACCCGCGCTGTAATTCACCGCGGCCTGGAAGAAGCCGTCGAACGCCGTCGTCGGATTCTGGCTCAGCGAAGTAGCAGTGCCAGGCGTGTCGTTACTCCGATCCTCGACGAAGAAGCCCGCCGGTATCTTGATGCTGAAGAGCCGCACATAGTCGGCCGCCAATGCATTGCCAAACCGGTCCTGCAAACCGGTGCCGACGGTGAAGCGGTAGGCCCCCGCCTGGAGCGGGCCGTCGGTGATGAGGTAGCTCGCGCTCAGTCCGCTGGCGTACGCCTGTGGCGCCACGCTGTAGAGGACGTCATCCGCCGTGTCGAAGGTTCCGTCCGGCCCCGCCACCCGCAATTCGTAGTTCGCCGCGGCATTGACGCTCGAAGCCAGCATGTCCTCGCTGAACCCCATGTCGAACCGATCGATCACCCCGCTGCTGCTCGTCCCCTCCGCCGGCAGGCTCACCGCCGTGATCGTCGGCGGCACGTTGTCGGTCACGCTAACGGTCAGGACATACTGCGCTCGCAGGTCAAGCTTGGTGCTCGTCAAGTGGACGAGGTAAACGCCGTCCGCTGCCACGCTGTGGCTGACGCTTCCGGTGGTTGCCGACGCAACCGGCGTGGGGTTGCCCAGGAGTTCGATGGCGAGAGTGACGTCGCTGGCCGCGATCGAACTCCCATCGGGCAACGCCAGGCTGCCATTGATGGTGTTCCCAACGTTCAGTTGGCCCAGCCGGAAGTAATCGCCGGCCGAATCGGTTCCGACCATCGCCCCGGCCACCGCGCCTTCATACACGATGCCGGTAACGCTCAAGGCGAGGGTGTTGGCGTTCGCCTGCGAGTCGTTTCCTTCCGACTCCAGTTGAATCCCCCGCGACTGGTCCACCCGCATCCGATACGGCGAAGCGCCGTTGTCGCTCCAGACGCGAATGTAGTAAGTGCCCGGCGAGGGGATCGTGGCATTCTGGATCTGCCCCAGCGAGGAGTCGCCGTAAACGTAGGTCAGGTTTGCATCCGAAGCGTTTCGGAGGAACACCCGCGGGTAAATGCCGCTGTTGGCCGTCTCGAGCCGGATGCTGAGCACGTCACCCGCCTCGGCTTCGCTGCGCCAATAGTCCACGTCGCCCACCGCCTGGAACGTGCCCAGCGCAAAGGCGGTGTGGAACTTCGAGCCCGCAGGCGTCTCCGTGGTCGGCAACGCGGTCGCCTTCTCCAAAACGCCGTTGTCCGCATTCTCGATCCGGCCCAGCACCGGGTGTTCGATGGTGAATTCCCGGGTAAACGGCGTCACCGCTTCGCTGTTGGCGTCGAGCAAACCTGACAGGGTTTGAAAGCGATATTTGCCCGGCTGGAGCGGGTTCGGCGTGGTCGCGAAGTTGACGGTTTTCGTGCCGGCGGAGTAGGTGGGGGTCAGCGCGTAAACGGTGTCGTCACTCCCGCCGAAAAGGCCGTCCGTGCCCGCAGCGCGCAGTTCGTAGCTCGCGGCACTGGTGGCGGTGGTCACGTCGAGCGGCCGCAGCGTCGTGAGACTGCAACGGTCGATGGCGACCGCGGTGGTCGTGCCTTCGCCCGGAAAGGCTTGCCGCCACCACCGTCGTGGCGGGCAAATCCGCGGTGGCCCATACAGCCACGTTGTCGATGCCCCAGGACTCGTCGTCCAGATTCTGCAACCCGGCGCCCTGGAAGGTAATGCTGGCTGAGCTTCCGGTGGCGGTGAACGCCACCTCCACGCTCCGGTAAATCGAGTCGTTCCAGCCGCTGAAACCGAACCGGCCTTGGGCATCCGGCGGCGACGGGTACGTGTCGCTCGCCAGGTCAAACTGCGAGCAGCTGTTGAGGAAAAGCTGAGTCCCGTCCACCGAAACGCTGAACCGATCGCCTGTGGTGGTGGTGCCATCATCCCACGAATCGATGATATAAAGGTCGAAGACGACGGCGTACGAAGTGCCGGCGGTCAACCCACCCAGCGAAAGTGGCTGGCTGGAGTTCCCGAACCGCCCGGAGAACTGCGTGAACGTGGCGGGAACAGAATTGTCCGTGGTGGTTGAAGACCATTCCGTGCCCGCGCCGTCTTCGAAATCGGCGAAATAGCCTGGGCTGGTGCCCGTATCGAACGGGGCGTCCGCCGCGCTGGCGCCGACACACGGGGCCCAAACCGCGATTGCACCCACCCAACACCCTAATCGCCCTCCCTCCCCAAGCCCTGGCCTTCCGAGACCCGGCGAATTCGCCGCCCCACTATGCTGCGTATCTTATACGCGATATAAGAGTGAATCGCAAGCCGGAACCTGCAAAAAAATCTCGAGGCCATCCGAAAGGCGTCGAGGGTCCGATCCGCTCGCCCGGTTTGAGCGCGGCCATGTTTGACCGAACCGAAAGGCCGCTGATCCGGTTGAGGCGGCAACTGGAGAGCGCAGGCGGGGCCGCGATGCGTTCGACCGGCCAGCGGTCATGGCGTCTCCCAGTCGCGCAGCGCGGCCAGCACCTGCTCGACTGGCAAGCCGACCACGTTCGAGTACGAGCCGGCGATTTCCGCCACGACACGATCGCCGTGGTGCTGGATCGCGTAGGCGCCCGCTTTGTCCAGCGGATCGATTTCGGCCAGGTAGGCGTCGATTTGGTCCGGGCCGAGCGTGCGGAAGGTCACGTCGGTGGTTTCCGCGAACAACCGCTCGCGGTAGCCGCGCAAGTGCAGCAAGCAGACGCCGGTCACGACCTGGTGCGTGCGGCCTTCCAGTTCCGCGAGCATCCGGCGGGCGTCCGCGAGATCGACCGGCTTGCCATAAAGGCGGGTGCCACGCGCCACCAGCGTGTCCGCACCCAAAACCACGCGGTCGGGAAAGCGCTTGGCCACCGCCCGGGTTTTGCGGTGGGCGTTGAGCAGGCTGATTTCGCGGGCGGTCAGCGCCTCGTCGTGGAGTTCAGGGACCGCCGCGGAAATGACATCGAATTCCACGCCGCACTGCCGGAGCAACTCCTGGCGGCGCGGCGAACCCGAGGCGAGCACGATGCGTGGCAACGACACGGACAAACCATGCCGCAACCGGTCTCCTCTCGCCAGTCCGGGCCGGCATTTCTCCAGTTCTGGCGGGGGGGCGCACTTGTAAGTCGGCTCCTGCGAAGGCACAGTTCCGCCGACCGAAACCAGCTCCCGACCATGAGTTCGACGCCGACCTGCAAAAGCGAATCGCCACCGGAGACAGGCCGCTGCCTGGTGCGCACGGTGGCCGTGGCGTTCGCCCAGGAGCCGGCGCTGGAAGCGGTCACCATTCACCGTGAGGAGCAGAAGGTTTCCTTCGCCACGCTCGGCCGCGTGGACGACGTGGCGCTCGAACGCCGGATCGCGGGCTCGATGCGCGCCGCCGAGGACGCCGAGGGCCACAGCACGTGTTGCCTGCTGGCCGGGGCGGCCGATTGCTCCCAATGCGCCACGCCCCCCGTCGCTGAGGAGCGGGCCAGGCTGGTCATCCGGCAGGACGGACCGCAGACCACCATCGCGCGCGTGACCTGCCCGACCGCGCCGCACTTCTGGCGCTGGCGGACCTTCGCCTTGCCGAAAGTCGTGCCGCGCGAACTCGAGCTGCCCGAGGACGAGCACGAACTCAACGAATGGAAGTGGCAGCTCCTGGCGGCCGGGCTTTGCGGCACGATGGCCGTGACGGCCTGGCTGCTGGGCAACCACCCGGCCGCCATCGCCTTCCACGTGGCTGCGTACCTGGCCGGCGGGTGGTTTGCCGTGGTCGAAGTCTGGGAGCGTCTGCAGCACCGCGTGCTGGACGTGCATTTCCTGATGCTCGCGGTGGCTTTGGGCAGCGCCAGCATCGGCAAGTGGGACGAAGGCGGCGTGCTTTTGTTCCTCTTTTCGTTGTCCGGCGGCCTTGAGCATTACGCGCTGGGCCGGACGCAACGCGAGATCAAGTCGCTGTTCCGCGATGCGCCGAAGGTGGCGTACTTGATCGGGCCGGACGGCCACGAAATCGAGACGCCGGTCAACCGGTTGCGGCCGGGACAGCGCATCGTCATCAAGCCGGGCGCGCAGTTCCCGGTGGATGCGGAAGTCGTGAAGGGCAAGACCGCCGCGGATGAATCGAACCTTACCGGCGAAGCGCTCCCGGTCGAGAAAGGCGTGGGCGACAGCCTCCTGGCCGGCACGATGAATCTTTGGGGCGCCGTCGAGGCGACCGTCCTGCGCCCGGTCGAGGAAAGCGCGCTCGAGAAGATCATCCACCTGATCCGCGAGGCGCAGCACCTCAAGGCGCCGTCGCAGCGCTTCACCGACAAGTTCGGCACCGGTTACACTTACGGCGTGCTTGGCCTGACGGTGGCGATGTTCTTCGTCTGGTGGCTGGGCCTGGGCTTCCCGGCGTTCACGGCGGCGAACCCGGCCCACACCGCGTTTTACCACGCGATGACGCTGCTGGTGGTCGCTTCACCGTGCGCGCTGGTGCTCTCGATTCCGTCCGCGGTGCTCGCCGCCATCGCGTGGGGCGCGCGGCGCGGCGTGCTCTTCCGGGGCGGCGCCGCGGTGGAAAAACTCGCGGAAGTGGACGTCGCGGCGATGGACAAAACCGGCACGCTCACCACCGGCGACCTGCGGGTCGAGCGGGTAGACAGCTTCCCGCCCGGCCGCGAACGCGAGGTGGCGCAACTCGCGTTTTCGCTCGAACGGCTTTCCACCCACCCGCTGGCGCGCGCGATCACGCGCCACGGCAAGCAGCAAGGTCTGGCGGCGCTGGAGTTGGACCGGTTCGAGTCGGTGACCGGTCTGGGCATCCAGGCGGAATGGAACGGCCACCCTGCAGCTTTGGGCCGGCGCGAATGGATCGAGCGCTCGTTTGGCGCACTCAAGGTTGGCGGCGCCAGCGCCGCGGACGCGGGCCATTCCGAAGTCTGGCTCGCCGCCGGCGACCTGCGCGGACGCGTGTTGTTGCGGGACGACATCCGGCCCGTGGCGCGCGGATTGATCGAGGATCTGCGGCAAAGCGGCGTGCATACGGTGGTGTTGACCGGCGACCGCGCCTCCGCGGCGGCGGCCTTGAAAGCGGCGTTGGGCCTCGAGGACGTGCGCGCCGAATTGAAGCCGGAGCAAAAGGTCGGCGCGATTCGCGAACTCGCGGCGGCGGGCCGGAAGGTCGCGATGATCGGCGACGGCGTGAACGACGCGCCCAGCCTGGCCGTGGCGCACGTGGGCGTGGCGATGGGCGCGCGCGGATCGGACGCCGCACTCGAACAGGCGGAGATCGTGTTGATGCACGACCGGCTGGAAAATTTCCTCGCCGCCTACCGGCTCAGCCAACGCGCCCGCCGCGTGATCCGGCAGAACCTGGTTGTCTCGCTGGGCACCGTGGTGGTGCTGGTCGGTTGCGCGCTGTTCGGCGCGATTCCGCTGACGATCGGCGTGGTGGGCCACGAAGGCAGCACGGTAGTCGTGGTGTTGAACAGCCTGCGGCTGCTGTTCGGCGGCGGCCAGCCGACGGCACAGAGTTGAAGTCGTTTCAGGCGGGACCGCTCCGGCCGAGGAAGCGGTCCAGCCAGCCGGATTGGGTCGGAATGGAACTCCGCTCGGCCTCCCCCCGGAAGCGCGCGAAGAGTTGCTGCCGCGACAGTTGCCACCAGACGAAGTCGAAGCAGAGGCCGACGAACAACCAGGCTGCCACCATGCCTTCCGGACCCCGCAGACGCATTCCCGGCACCCACAGCACTATCAGAAACCAGGGAAAAATCAGCACCTGAAACACCGCATTGCCGGCGGCGTTCCGAATCCGGCGGGTCGCGACCGCTTTCCAAGTGCCCAGCCAAACAAGCGTGTAGGCGTCTGCCGCCAGGCCGATCACCGTCAGCCCGGCGAAAGTCACCAATTCCGGCGCCGGCTCGCGACCGTCCGCCCAGCGCGGTACGATGGCCGCCAGCAGGGTCACGATCGCCGTGCCGATCAGCGGCCAGCCAAACTGGCGCCGGAGAGACTGGAATTGGCCGCGGACGATGTCGCGGACGCTGAGCGGCGTGGTGAGCAGCAGTTCCAAGCTGCCGCCGCGGCGATGCACAGTGATGGCGGCGACGGCTTCGCTGGCGATCCAGAACTTGAGCAGCAGGTGCAGCGTAAAGCAGCCAATCCCAAGGAGGGTGGCTTCGGCGCCGCCTTCAACTACGCACGCCGCCACCATGAGCAGGAGGATCGAGCCGAACAACAACAGCGGCCCAAACGGCTTCCAGCGATACCGTGCCGAGAGCCACAGAAAAGGGTTGCGGTCGAGCAAGACCCTGCGGCGGGCGGCGCGGCGGGCCGGTGAACCGAAGGTGAAATTGCGCCGGCGCTCCCGCCAGCGGGTCCGCACCGCACCGGCCGGACGTTCGCGCCACGCCCGGCGTGTGAATCCGGCGGCGGCGAACAAAAACAGCCACGCCTCCGCGTGAGTCAGCAGCAAGGCCAGCCACGGCTGCGAAGTTGATCGCAGCCCCAGCGAAGCCGCGTGGGTCGTCGCCGGTGAGAGACACGCCAGCACGCCAGCCACCCCCGCCGGCCAGGCCAGCGCAGCGGCCACAGCGGCGAGCCCCGGCAGGCCGATCCAGAAAAACAGCGCGAAGCCCACGGCCGTGTTCGTGGCCTGACGCGAGTCGGTCAGGAGCGAGGACACCAGCAGGCCGAGGCACACCGAAAAGAACAGCGTGTTGGTGAGCGCCAACATCTCGAACCAGAACTCGCGTCCTTGCACCCCGCCATCCAAAAACGGCAGGGCCAGCATCGGCATGATCGCCAGCAGCGCGTAGAAGGCATACGTGGCCTGCGCCAGCAGTTTGCCGAGCACAATGTCCAGTCCGGACAGATGGCTCAGGAACAGGAAGCCCAGCGTGCCGTCGCGTTTCTCCCGGCTGATGGCGTCGCCGGTGATGCTTGCCCCGCCCAACAGGCAGACCCAGGCGGCCAGTTGGGTCAGGCCGACGAACAGTGTCCGGCCACCCGCCCCGCCGAGACCCAGCAGGCGCGAGTGGAAAGCCGCGTAGGCGAGGAGGCCAAACACCGTCAGCGCCGCCACCAGGCGCACGTAGTAGGTGCGCGGCTGGCGGGCCGCGACGCGGAGTTCGCGCTGGGCGACAGGCAAGGCGGTCATGGCACGCGCTCCAGCTTGGCGGTTCGTGGCCTTGATGCATCCCTTCCACCACGAATGGACACGAAGGCACACGAATCGAAGTTCAAGCGACCCCATTGGGGCCAACGCTCAAGGGTCCAAGGAAATCTGAGCCGTTGGCGTCCGCCAGAGCCGCCCGGCGCCCCACGCCCTTCGTGTCCATTCGCGTCCATTCGTGGTTCCTCCGGTTGGGGGAGGCTTCAGCTTGGCCGCGCCCAGTTACCCCAAAGGCGACCCGCCAGGCGCCACCACCGCGCGAAGTGGCCCTCGAAGCGCGCCGCCGCAGCTTCGCGGAAATGTCCACTCACCAGTTGGCGCTGCGCGTACGCCAGCCAGAAAAGGTCGTTCGCCAGGCCGAGACCGAACCACACGCCCAAGGCGAGGCCTTCGGAGAGGTCCGGTTTCCACCAACCCCAGGTGTTGAGCAAGCCGACGACCATCGCCAGACCCAGGAACGCCAGCCAGGGCAGGACGCAGACCCGCACCAGCAGGCTCGCGGCGGCCTGGTTCGGGTGCCGCGCAGTCACCGCCACCCACGGCCCGAGCCGCCACAGCGTGAATACATCAAGCGCCAGCAGGCTCATCCGGGTGGCGTACAACACGAGCACCAGGTCGCGGTCGCCGTAATCTCGCTGCAGCGCGGCGTGGCAGAACACCGCGTCCAGCGCCAGCACGGCGATCAGTGGCCACAGGAACTGGCGTTGCAGCGCGCGGCGCAGGCCGCGGAGAATGTCGCCGGTGGTGAGTGGCGTGGTCAGCAGGAGTTCGAGCGCCGCGCTGCGCCGGTCCTCGGCCAGCCGCACCACGACGGCGGCGGCAATCCAGAGTTTTAACAAGCCGTAAAGTGCCTGCGAAAACGAAAGGTAAACGCCGCTGTCGTTCCAGTCGTTGCCAAATGCGTAGCCGCCCGCCAGCCATATCAGGCCGGCCAGGCCGAGCGAGCCCCAGACCAGCCAGGGTTTCAACCGCTCGCGCGAGGTGAGCCAGAAGATCGGTCCCCGCGCCAGCAGCCGTGCACGCAAACGCCGCCGGGCTTCGGAGCCGCCGAAGGCCAGCCGATGGCGGAACCGTTGCCAGCGCGCGCGCCCCGAAGTGGCGGGCCGGTCGTGCCAGATGCGCGGCACGGTGAAACTGCTCAACGCCAGACACAGCACGCCCAAGCCGAAGACGAGGCCCATCGACGGCCAGAAGAATTGCTGGAGGTTGATTCCTCTCGTCATCGGCGGGGTCGTCGTCAGAATCAGGGCAAACGCCGGGCTCGGAATCAACCATTCCAAAGGCGGCATGCCGGGTCCGGAGAAATTGGTACGCGCCAGGTAAATCCAAAGCCCGATGAACGGCCCCACCACCACCGCAGCCACCAGAACCACCGTTACCAGCATGGCGCGCCGGCCGTTGGTCAACCCGGTGGACACGCCGATGCCCAACGCCAGCGAGAAGAACAGCGTGTTCAGCAGCACCAGCACGGTCATCCCGAATTGCCTGCCCGTCACGCCGCCGAACAACAGCGAGCCGCCCAGCACGGGCACGATGGCGAGGAGGGAATAAATGGCGTTCAGCGAAGACGCGGCCAGCTTCCCGAGGACGATGTCGTAGCCCTTGAGGTCGGTGAGGAAGAGCAGGCCCAGCGTGCCTTCGCGGCGCTCCTCGGAGATGGCGTCAGCGGTAAGCCGGGCGCCGGCCAGCGCGCAGAAGATCATCGCCAGCCAGGCGAGCGAGACGAACAATACGAGCCCGAGCTCCGCCTGGCTGCCTCGGGCGAAATTCGCAAACACGAACGCGCAAATGACCAACGCCAGCAGCGCGGCCACGACGCGGTTCCAATGCGCCGCGCGCCGGCGCGCCGCCACGCGCAGTTCCCGCGCCACGATGGGCAGGAAGGTCATGTGCGGACGATTCTGCGGACCCGGCCGCCGAATTCAATCGCAGAGCGCCTCCCCGTCGTCGCCGGCGCACCGGTCGGGGGCGGCCGAGCCGCGACAGGTTTAACCTGCTCGTCTGGCTTAGCCTCGCTCACGGCTGGACTTGCAGGACGCAGTCGAACCACTCGCCGAGCCGCTCGCCGTCCCGCGTAACGTCGAAGGCCACCAGGTTCACGCCCGCCTTCGCCGCGGCCGTTGCCCGGATGTGAATCGGAAACGCACCGCGAGCCTCCCCGGTCAATTCACCTGCGAGCACCGGCGGCTCGGCGATCAAGCCGGGCGGGGTGTGGATTTCAATGCGGTGAGTTTGCGCGCGGGTGAGGAAGTTGCGGACGTGCAGCGTCAGTTCCACGGCCTCGCCGCGGCGCACGCTCGCGCGGTACGGCTCGGCGCGGACCCAAAACGGATCGAAGCCGTACCGGTAATCCTCGCCGGCGATGAGGTCGCGAAAAGCATCGCGCATCCGGTACGCCCAGCGGCGGTAGCGCTCGATGAATTTCGCCGGCCGGTCCATCACGTACGAATGGCCGCCGAGCAGCAGGTCGGGCTTGAGGCGGTGGAGGTATTCGCCCGCGACGATGTAGCCTTCCTCGAGGATCGCGCTGTTGTGGGCTACCATCGCTTCGTGGCCGGTCTCCGCCGGATCGGCCGGATCGCCAAAGAGGTTGTCGCCAGTGAAGGCAACTTTGCGGCCGTCGATGACGCCCGTCAGGCACAGCGCGAACTCGGTTTGGCCGGGCATCCAATCGACCCTGAAGTGGTAGCCTTCCCAGTCCAGGCGCTCGCCGTCCTTGAACAGCCGGTCGAAGCGCACACCGTCCACACCGCTGCCGTACGCTTGGATGGGCGCGGCGTAGTCGAACCGTTCCGGGTGCTCGCACACCGGCCCCATCCGGTCGAGCGCCCAAAGTTGCGCGCCCCATTTCTGGCGCAGGTGCGGCGCTTGCAGAAAGTGGTCGCCGTGCATGTGCGTGATGATCGCGGCGTCGATTTGCTTGAGGCCATATTGCGCGCGCAGACCTTCGATTGCGGCGTCGAGGAATTGTTCGTCCAGCAGGCCGCAGTCCACCACCAGCGCGTGGCCGCTGTTGGCGAGGATCAGATAAAAATTCGGGAAAAAGTTTGGCCCGCGGAACTTGAAGAGGTGCGGCGACACCTGCCAGAGATGCGGCACTGCGCTGGGCCGTGACACGTTGTCCTGGACCGCGCCCGAGAATGAACTGACCGGGTAACCGCGCACCAGCAGTCGCTCGAAGGCAAAGAGCTTTCGCTCGAACGCCGCGAGTTGTTGCGCCGGTTCGCGGATCGCCGGGCCGTGCGACGGCAACATCAAGGCCGGCCGGTAGCCGGCGACTTGCGCGGCCGAATTCGCCAGCGCCCACACGCCCGCCGCGAAGCCGTAATCCCACTCCGAATCGAACCAGGTGTGCAACCGCGCGCCGTCCAGCATCAGGTCGCCGGTGAACGCCAGCCAGTTCGTGCCGTCGCGGAGCAGGTACGACAGGCTGCCCGGACTGTTGCCGCGGGTATCGACGCACCAGAACTCGTGGCCGCGCCAGGCGAACGTGTCCATGCCCGCGAACGTGCGGTCCAGCGGGATCGGCTCGATTGGCGGGCGCACGTAGCTCGAGCCGTGGATGGTGAAGGCGTCGCCAAGCCGCACCTGCATTTTCCGGAAGTCCGCCGGCCGCTCGAACAAGGCGCGTTCGGCCTCGGGTGCGGCGACCTTCGTGCCTTGCGCGCGCCACGGTGCCAGCCGCGGCGCCCCCTGGCATTGCTCGCGATGGTGGTGCGTGAACAGCACCCACTCGACGCGACGCACGCCGAGGTCGCCCAGGTGATCGAGCACGCTGCCGTCGCCAAGATCGATCAACAACGCCGTCTCGCCGTTGCGGAGCACATAGACGTTGCAGGTGTCGGTCCAGACAAAGAGGTCCGAATGCGCCTTGGCATCCGGTTGGCTGAAATGGGCGGCTGGCGAAGTCGCTCCGCGCGCGGCGAGCAAGGGAGCGTGAACGGCGAGCAATAAGCCGAGAACCCGCAGACTGAGGAAAGGCTTTGGCATGGCGACGCCATATGGAAACCGAAGCCTCCAGAAGCGCAAGACCTGTCGGGATCCAGACCGCGCTCGCGGCGGCAATGTACATGGGAGCGCGGGCTTGCGACCCGCCGCGCGCACTGGTGCTTCCGTGGACGCTGCACTTCCGCTCAGCGCACGGCGGGCAGCTCGGCTCGTAGTGTAACGAGTTCCCACGCCGGCACCTGGATTTCGCCACTCACGTCCGCGCGTGGTTGTTCGCTGGTATCACTCAGCGAAACCTTGACCGGCTTGGGCTCCGCCCAGTCGATCCGCGTTGCGGCGTCGCGGTCGCTGCTGTTCCACAAGCGCACGATGAGCGCCCGGCCATCGTCGGCAGGTTTGAGGCCCGTCACCAGCACGTTGTCGGCGCTCAACTGCAGCCGTGGCTGGCCGCTCGGTTTGGCGCCGCGTCCGCGGAGGGTCACCAGCGGCTGGCTCTGCGCGATCGCAAGCCGGGTCGCCGCGACGGGATCGTAACCGCGATGCGGCCGCAGCACGTAGCGAAACACCACCGGGCCCTCCTGGTAGGCGCGGTAGTTGGTGCCCCAATGATTGTTCATCGCCCACGAATAGAACTTCTGCGTCGGCTCGACGTGCTTCCGCCAGACCTCCGGATTGGTTTGCGAATTCAGCAAGATCGCGGTGAGGCCACCGACCTCGACCAGCGGCGCGTCGAGCGTGACCCAGGTCACGCCGTAATCGGCATTCGCCACGTCCACCCAGCGCCCGGCGGTGAACCAGTTCTTGCACGCGCTCGGAATCTGATCCTGCTCCGGTCGCATCACCGCGAACGGCAGTTCCATGCGCAAGGCGCCGTCCGGCACGTTGAACGGGAACGCGAAGTTGAGACTCTCCTTGCCATTCTTGGCGTGATAGTCCGCCGCCACCAACCGCGCCTTGTCCACCAGATTGATCAACTCGACCTGATCCAGCCCCGCCACCAGCCGCACTTCGCGGGTCAAGCGATGGCACCCCGGCGCGTCGGACTCGACCACCAGCGAAGCCACGAGCGGACCTCGCTCCTTCACCCGAATCTTCGCCGGGCCGTTGCGCTGCAGATCCGCGAGGTTGTCGCCGATCAGGTACAGGTAGTCGTTCACCGCCTGGCCGGAGGCGCCGTCCACGAGGTTTGCTTCCACGCCTTGGAGTCTCAGCTCGGCGAGGCCGCCGGTCTTTTCGTCCAGGCGCACTTGCACCAAACCGTTGTTCAACCCGACGCCGGCCGCGGTCGCCTTGCCGTCACTGAACGCCTCGCCGCCCGAAATCGTGAACCGCCTGCCGGCAAACTGCGGCAGGTCGCGCACCAGCACCACCAGATCGCCGTTCACCAATCGCTGGGAAGGTACCGGCTTTCCGGCTTCGTCGGTGACGCGGCTGCCGGCTTCGGAGAAATCGCGCGGAATGGTGACGAGTTCCGTTCGCGGCCACGAAGCGGTGTTGTAGATGTCCACGGTGTTGGGCACTTCCGCGCCAGACAGCAACGCCTGCGCCCGGCTCAGCAACGCGCGCGACTGCAGATCCGCCTCCGCCGCGTAGCCGTGCTTGATCGACCATTGATCGAGTGTCTCCGGCCGTGACGGTTCGCTGATGCTGCACCACGCGCCCCAGGTGTGTTCGGAGTAGAGCAACACATTGCGCCACGCGTCGTCGAACGCCGCGGCCGGGTACGTGGCCGGATTCAGCATCGCCCACAGCGACTCCGCCTGGGCGACGCGATCCGAGCTGGCGCGGTTGAGTCCGGTCTCCTGCGACGACGACCCGGCGCCGTCCTCCCAATAAGGCGTCCAGTCGCCGCGCGCTTCGGGCAGTTCCTTGCCGTACCGCTCCTCGAAAGCGCGGAAGGCCATGCCGGTCGAGGAAATCACAAAGCGCGGCCACTCGTAATGCGTGTTCCAATCCTTGATGAACTCGCAGATCGCCTCATCCGGCACGGCATTGTCCCCGTGCCCGGCCCACCGCATGTAGGCGATGTCGTAAGGATAGCCGCTCTGCTCGAGCTGCTGCTCGTACTCCTCGACGAAGCGCGGGCTGAGCTGGTTGACGATGTGAGACATCGCATAGCCGCGCCACGGAATCCAGACCAGCACCTTCTCCTTGCCTGACGGCGAGACCCAGTAAAACGGCTTGTTCTCCCATTTCTGGAGGATGTCGCCGATGCGGTCGAAATAGTTCGGCGCGACGCTGAAGTACCGGATGCCGGCCTGCGCCATCGCCGTGACCGTGGACCACGTGTAGCCGGGCACGTCGCTGATCATCGCCGAATCGATCGGCACGCCGGTCTCGGCGCCGAGTTTCGTGGCGAACCGGAACAAGCGCACCAATTCCTCCGGCCGGCACAAGCCGGTGAGTTCGTTGAGATACATGCCGTTCAACGCCACCTGACCGCGCTTCACCGCGTCGAGGAAGGCCGCCCGCGCCTCGGGCCCGAGACGGTGCAGGTACAGGTCCGCTGCCCAGAGCACCTCCACGTTCCACACGAACCGTGCGCCTTCGGGGTAATCGGCCGTTTGCCGCGCGATCTCAATGCCGCGCAGCAGATTGTTCACCTGCTTCTCCTCGATGGCGGTCTGCAGTTCGGTGTAGCCGATGTCCGTGTGCGAGTGTGGCAGCACGTAAATCGTGAGGTGGCGAACCGGCTTGAGCGTAACCTCTCGCTCGGCCAACACCTGCCCGCCGGCCTCAACTGTGAGGCGAACCGGAGTTTCCTTCTCAACGGCCGGCATGGCGAGATCCACGGTTTGCTGGCCGGGCCGCAATTGGACCGACAGCGGTTCGGAGCCGGCCACGCGGATCGTCGCCGCGGTTTCCGCGCCGTGGTGACTGAGCGTGAGTTGCACCGGCTGAACCAGGCGACCGTTGTCCCGCCGCAAAGCGCGCACCGCCTCCGCCAAAATCAAAGCCGTGCGGGTCTTCGCCGGCGCGAGTTCGGTGCCCGCCGGGGCCTCGAGCCGCAGGCTGTCGTACAACAGCCAACTGCCGCTCAGCGTCGTGAGGTTCACGTCATTGTCGCCAGCCCGCAGGTCGCTGGCGGGAAACCCGATCGCGACCGTGTGCGGTCGTCCACTCGCCGGCGAACCGTGGATCGACGCGTCGCCCCCGCCACGCGGCAGGTCGCGGTCGAAGGCGTGGCCATTTACATCCACCCACAAGCGCGGCGGCGCGCCGGCTTGGGTGTCGAGGAGGCGGATTTCGAGCTGGCAATGCCCGGCCGGCGGCGCGGACTTCAGGCCGAACCGCACGGTGAACGTGTGCCGCTGGCTGCCGGCCCAGCCGTCGGCCGGGCCGGGCTGCGCGTAAGGCCAGTCGCGCTTCGCGTCCGATTCGCCGACGACGAAGAAGGCATCCGTCTTGAAACGGGCGTAGCCGTCGGGTGCGAGCGCGAACTCGGCGTTGCTGCCGTCCGGCTTGCCGATTTCCCAGAGCTGTTCGGCAGCAGTGGTGCGCAGGGCGGTTGACCCCGCCAAAGCCACGATCACGAACAGGGCGA
This sequence comes from bacterium, assembly GCA_021823625.1. GTDB lineage: Bacteria > Verrucomicrobiota > Verrucomicrobiia > Limisphaerales > J093 > DSVZ01. The sequence goes on from JAKANS010000048.1 coordinate 22,094, forward strand.
GGCAGACCGGAAGGCAAAAGCGAATGGGATTAGTCATGGGCTTACCTGTAACTTCAACGGTGCGTAGGAAGGCGGTGCCGGCAGAATCGCGAACGGCGCTGGCTGACTCGTCGGCCTGCGGGCGCACGCGAAGATCGTGGAACTCACGTTCCGAGACCGCGCTGAGTGGTTTGCGTGCACGGGACGAGCCTCCCACAAGCCGACGCCCGTCCGCAACTCTACACAACCCTCTTTTCGCCTGCCTTGCCTCGGACTAGAGTCGCGCCATGACACGCCGATCTCTTGTCTGGATCGCCGCCCTGGTTGGCGCCGCGGCGGTCGTCCACGCCGCCGACAAACCGCAACCCAATGACGAGGAACTGAAGAAGCTCTTCCACGCCGCCCCGAACAAGGCCACCGCGCAGCCGAAGCAGCCGCGCAAGCTGCTCGTCTTCACGCTTTGCCACGGCTACTACCACGTTTCGATCGCCTGGGGCGCCAGGGCCATCGAGTACGCCGGGCAAAAGACCGGCGCGTTCACGGCCACCGTCAGCGATGACATCGCCATGTTCGAGCCGGCGAAGCTGGACCAGTTCGACGGCATTTGCTTCGTCAGCGCGTTGGGCGAGATTTTTCTGCCGGAGGATTTCGACAAGCTGCCGCCGGCGAAGCAGGCCGAATTTTCGGCCAACGACGCGCGGCTCAAGCGCCACCTGCTGGAATGGATCAAGAGCGGCAAGGGGCTGGTGGGCATTCACGGCGCCTCGTGGCTGTTCTATAAATGGCCGGAGTTCAGCGAGGCGCTGGGCGGCCTGTTCGAGAGTCATCCGTGGAACGCGTTCGAGCGGATCGCGGTCAAGATTGACGAGCCGGATCACCCGCTGGTGCGCGCGTTCGGCGGGCACGGCTTCGAGATCATCGACGAAGGCTACCAGTTCAAGGACCCGTACTCGCGCAAGACCGATCGCGTGCTTTACAGCATGGACCTCGCGCGCATGGACACCAACAAGCCGAACCTCCGGCCCGACCAAGACATGGGCCTGTGCTGGGTGAAGAAGTTCGGCGAAGGCCGCGTGTTTTACACCGCGTTGGGCCACAACCCGGAGGAGTTTTGGAACCCCGCGCTGATGCAGCACATCCTCGACGGCATCCAGTTTGCCCTGGGCGATCTGCCGGCGCCGAGCGAACCCAGAACCAAGTAACCTTCCGATTTTTTCTTGAGCCTTGAGACAGCGATTCGATTTGCCATGAGAACCCCATTTTTCGCCCGTGTGACTGTCCTCGGTTGCGGTGTGCTCGCCGCGATTTCCCTCACCGCCGCCAACGCCCTTCGGCCCGCGCAACTCCGCAGCGAGTACCTCGACAACCCGCTCGGCATCGATGCCACCCAGCCGCGGCTGAGTTGGATCGTGACCTCCGGCAAGCGCGGCGCGCTCCAGACCGCCTATCAGATCCTCGTGGCTAGCAGCGAAGCGAAGTTGAAATCCGGCCAGGGCGACCTGTGGGACAGTGGCCAGGTGGCGTCCGGCCAGACCCTGCAAATCCGTTACGGCGGTCAGCCGCTGCGCTCCGGCCAGCGGTGTTTTTGGAAAGTCCGCGTGTGGGACGAGAACGACTTCCGGTCGGCCTGGAGCACCAACGCGATTTGGGAAATGGGGTTGCTGGCACCGGAGGACTGGGGCGCGAAGTGGATCGGCCGGACGGCGGAAACCGACTACACGCCGGCGCCGTTTTTGCGGCGCGAGTTCGCCTTGCCCGGCAAAGTGAAGCGCGCGCGCGCGTACATTTGCGGCCTCGGCTACTACGAGTTGCACCTCAACGGCGGCAAGGTCGGCGACCACCTGCTCGATCCCGGTTTCACGCGTTATGACCGGCGTTGCCTGTACGTCACCTACGACGTGACGAGTCAATTGAAGGCCGGCCAGAACGCGGTCGGCGTGATCCTGGGCACGGGCTTGTACAACTGCCACGTGAAGGCGGTGTGGAATTTCCACGAGGCGCCGTGGCGCGCCGCACCGAAGCTGCTGTTCCGCCTCGTCGCCGAACTCGAGGACGGCCGCACCGTCACGCTCGTGAGCGATGAGTCGTGGAAGACCAGCACGGGGCCGATCATTTACGACAGCATTTACGGCGGCGAAACCTACGACGCCCGCCTCGAAAAACCGGGCTGGGACAGCGCCGGTTTCACCGACGCCGACTGGCAACCCGCGTTGGTCGTGGACGCGCCCAGGCAAACCCGCCAACGCGTCGGCACCGAGGTGGGGGCGGTCGGCAGCGCGTTCCCAGTCAAGCCGGCGACGTTGTCGGCCCAGATGATGCCGCCGATCCGCGCGTTCGAGACGCTCAAGCCGGTCAAATTCACCGAGCCGAAACCGGGCGTGTTCGTCTTCGATTTCGGCCAGAACCTCGCCGGCCATTGCGTGCTTTCGGTCGCCGGTCCGGCTGGGACCAAAGTTCGACTGCGTTACGGCGAGCGCCTGCATCCCGATGGCTCGCTCGACGTGGACGATATTTCGCAGCACGTCCTGAAGAAATGGCCCGAGCAGCAATACCAGACGGACACCTACATTCTCAAAGGCGCCGGCACCGAGACGTGGCAATCGCGTTTCACCTACTATGGCTTTCAGTACGTCGAGGTCACCGGCTTCCCTGGCCGGCCAACGCTCGACAGCCTGCGCGCCCGGTTCACACACTCGGACGTGCCGCAGGTCGGGCACTTCGAGTGCTCCAATCCCATGTTGAACCGCGTCCAGCGCGCGGCCTTGTGGGCGTTCCTGAGCAACTTCCAAGGCATCCCCACCGATTGCCCGCACCGCGAGAAGAATGGCTGGACCGGCGACGCGCACCTCGCCGCGGAGCAGGCGGACTTCAACTTCTTCCCGGTGGCCGTCCACGCGAAATGGATCAACGACCTCGGCGACGAGCAACGGCCCAGCGGTGAGTTGCCGGGCATCGTGCCGACCAGCGGCTGGGGTTACGACTGGGGCAACGGCCCGGCGTGGGACAGCGCCTTCCTGCTCATTCCGTATTACGCCTACGTCTATTTCGACGACACGGAGATGTTCCGCCGGCATTACGACGGGATGCGGCGTTACGTGGATTACCTGACCACGAAGGCCCAGAACGGCATCGTGAGCATCGGCCTCAACGACTGGGCGCCGTACGAGACCCAGACCGGCGCGGCGATCACCTCCACGGCGTACTATTTTGTGGACGCGCAGATCGTGGCGTTGGCGGCGAAGGTGCTCGGCAAAACCGACGACGCAGCCAAATACACCCAACTGGCCCAGGACATTCGCCTGGCGTTCAACGCCAAATTCTACCATCCAGACACCGCCAGTTACGATAACGGCAGCCAGACCGCGCTGAGCTGCGCGCTTTATCAAGGCTTGGTTGAAACGGAGAACAAAGCCCGCGTGCTGGCCAATCTGGTCGCTGCCGTGGAAAAGCGAAACAACCACATCGACACCGGCATCCTGGGCGCGAAGTATCTGCTGAACGCCTTGCTCGAGGAGGGACGCGCCGACGTGGCCTATCGCATCGTTTCGCAGAAGGACTTGCCGAGCTGGGGTTGGTGGCTCGAACAGGGCGCGACCACGCTTTGGGAACAATGGAAAGGCACCGAGTCGCGCAACCACATCATGTTCGGCGACGTGAGCGCCTGGTTCTACAAGGCGCTGGCCGGCATCGTGCCCGATCCGCAGGCACCGGGCTTCGAGCACTTCACCGTCAAGCCGCAGGTGGTCGGCGATCTGACGTGGGCCAAGGCCGATTACGATTCGCCGCGGGGCCGGATCGTCAGCGATTGGAAGGTGGACAATGGGGTTTTCCGGCTTCATCTGATCGTGCCCGCGAACGCCACCGCCACGGTCTCGCTGCCGGTGGCCGATCCGGACGAAGTGCGCGAAGGCCGGAAACGCGTGACGAAGGAAAAGGCCTTCATTGCCGTGCGCGGCGAGGCGGGGCGGACGGTGTTCGACGTGGGCGCCGGCGATTACGAATTCAGCGGCCCGCTGGCACGGTGAATTCAAGCCGGCGTCTGCGTTGACAACCGGCGCGCCAGGCCGGTGGATCCGGTCGGGTGGCGCGCAGCTTGGATTCGGTGCTGGTTCTGCTAAGGTTTGCCCTTGAAAACGCGCATCCTTTCGCCGGTGGTTCTGACGTGCCTGCTGATCGGTTGTGGCCACAAGGAGGCGGCGCCGGAGACCAAACCCACGAACTCCGCCAGTGCGGGCGGCAACCCGATCACCGCGCCGGTGGACTACCTGGGCGCGGTCAACCAGGCGCAAAAGCACTCGGTCAAGGTGGTGGACACCGTGCAGGTGAAGCAGGCGATCCAGCAATTCCAGGCCGCCGAGGACCGCTACCCGAAAGACCTCCAGGAGCTCATCAAGGAAGGCTACCTCGTCAAACTGCCCGAGCTGCCCAAAGGCTACAATTACCAGTACAACGCCGCGAACGGCGACCTCAAGGTGGTGACGGGACAGTAACCTACGGTCCGCCAAGTCGCTCCGGGTAGCCGCAAGCCGGCCCGCCGCTGGTCGAAACCGCCGGCGCCAAGTCGGGTAACCAACGGGCAGACAGCGGTTCTGCATGGGTGATCCCGCCGTCCGGTTTATGCCAGCGTTAAGCTTGCATTCCGCGGGACGGAAGGCTAGCTTCGCGTTATCAACAGCCAGCGACGTGAAGACCATATCGCCATACACGCTCTCGTCCCGCGCAACTGCGGCCCGCCGGGCCGCCGGTTTCACGCTGGCTGAGTTGTTGCTGGTGGTGGTGGTCGTTGCCGTCGTCGCGAGCTTGCTTTTGCCGGCCCTGGCACGGTCGAAAGGTCGGGCACAGGCCCTTTACTGTCTGCGAAACCTCCAGCAACTCCAGCAGGCCTGGATGATGTACGCGGACGAGAACGGCGGCTGGCTGCCGGGGGTGATTGGCGGTTCGTATCCTGGCCGCGGCCGATGGGTTTCGGGTTGGCTCGACTTCAGCAGCAGCCCGGACAACACGAACACGCTTTACCTGACCGATCCGGGATTCTCCCAACTGGCCGAATACGTGCCAACGCCGGGGATTTACCGATGCCCTTCCGACCGCAGCGTGGTGCGGATCGAAGGCCAGGAGCACCCGCGGATTCGCAGCGTGTCCATGAATTGCTGGATGAACTACGTGGGATCGGCGCAGATCGGCCAGGACGAGTTTCGCGTGTTTCGCAAGGCGGATGACATCCTCGAACCCCCGCCGCAGAAGGCCTGGGTGTTCATGGACGAACGGGAGGACAGCATCAACGACGGTCTCTTCCAGACCAACCTCAAACGGCGCGGTGTCCAGGCGCGCATCGTGGACTTCCCCGCGAGTTACCACGGACGGAGTGCTGGCATGGCCTTTGCCGACGGCCATGCAGAGATCAAACGGTGGGTCGATCAGCGGACCACGCCGCCGATGCGCGTCCGGCAGTTGCTCGATTTGGACGTGCCGTCGCCCGACAACCCCGACGTGGCCTGGCTCCAAGAACGGTCCAGCAGCGCGCGAAACGACGTGGAATGAAGCTCGCCCCCGGTTTGACCGGCGCGGCCGGCAGTCCGTGATACGCTCCAGCTCGCGGGTCGAACTTCCGCGCAAAGCCAACCGCCGCGTGGCCGTCCCAAGCGCATTCCGCCTCATCCGGATCGCAATTGTCCCGGCCACACCGCCGCGGCGCCCGGTGCGTGGACGGTGGGGGCTGGCCGCGTGGTGCGGCGGTGGCGGCGAGGGACCAAAGCGGACAAAAATCGCTTGCCACGAGCGCACAACATTGTCAGAAAAGCCGGCCTGTTCGCGCGGGGACAACCTGCCGCGAGCGGAAAGTGCCTCGGTAGCTCAGTTGGTAGAGCAGTTGACTCTTAATCAATTGGTCCCAGGTTCGAGTCCTGGCCGGGGCACCATTCCTCAAACGCCCTTCTGCGCCTTCGATATGGGACCTCATTCCCTCGGTCGGTTCCGCCCTTGGTTCCGGCATCGAGGCTTTTTCGGGAACGTCCTGTGTCCATGACCGCCCCCTCGGAAATTTGCTGCCCAACTTGCCGCCGGTTGGGTGATTGGTTCGCCGGAAAGCACGGGCCGTTTTGTTCCGAACGCTGCCGGCTGGTGGACCTGGGCCAATGGCTGGGGGAGGAGCACCACTTTTCCTCGCCGTCAGCGAAGGAGACCTTCGAACGAGGCCTCGATGAACCGGCTGACAGTGCAGAATCGACCGGCCGGGACCAGATTTGAGTCGCCCCCTCCAAGAACATAGGTCGCGCCAGTTGCGCCGTCGGAACGCGCCCTCGAGCGGGTTGATTGCCTGGCCGCCTTTGCCAAACGCCTGGGGGGTCCCCTCCCGGCGCGGTAACTCTCCGGCGGGGAGGCTGTAACCACGCTGCCAGCCCCCCCGTCTTGGGGCTCGTGGGTTTGCCAGTTCAATAACGAGACGGGCGAACCCCAGATCAACAAACTGAAGCACGTATGAAGAAGTTACACATCGCACTGTTGGGAGCACTCGGCTTGGGCGCGATTTTTGCGTTCGCACCGCTCGCGAACGCCGCCGACCAGCAACCTCCTGCCGCCCGGCGGGGTCAACGGGGAATCCAAGGCGCCCGCAATCAGGAGTTCATGAAGAAGATGGCCGAGAAACTCAAGCTGACGGACGAACAGAAAAAGAAGATCGAAGAGACCTCGAAAGCTCAGCTGGCGAAGATGCAGAAACTCCGCCAGGACACGTCGCTGTCGCAAGCGGAACGCCGCGCCGAGATGACCAAGCTCCGCGAGGAGAACACCAAGAAAATGAAGGAGATTCTCACGAAGGATCAGTACGAGAAGTACCAGAAGCTGCTGGCGGAGCAGAGACAGAACCGGGGGCGAAACCGCGGCGGCCAGGGCGGCGGCAACACCCAATAATCCGGTCATCGCCGTTTTCGGAAACGAGGGTCGGTCCACCGGCCCTCGTTTGCGTTTGTTCCCCTGCCGCGGCCCCGAACCGGCGGTATCCGTCCCAAGCCGGCCTAGTGGGCAGGGACGCGGGACACTGACCGTTGGCTTGGGCTGGCACCGCCGGTTCGGGCCTTTGGGTTCCGTCTTTTCAGCCCGTCTTTTGCGTTTGACCCTGTTCGGCGGCGGGCGCTAGCTTCGCGGCTCGTTTTATCGCTATGTTTGCAACCATTCGGAAGCACCAGACCTGGCTTTGGGGATTAATCATCGCCGCCACGATCGTCAGCTTCGTGATCTTTTTCACGCCTGGCGCCACCCACAGCGGCGGCGGCCGAATCCAGTCGCAGTTTGGCACGATGAACGGGCATGCCATTACGGCGAAGATGTATCTGGCGGCCTACAACGAGGCGCAGATCCAGCAATTTCTCCGCTCCGGCTCCTGGCCTGACCGCGGCGACGCCCGGCGAACGAGCCAGCAGCTCGATCTGCAGGCCCGGCAGCGCCTCGTGCTGATCGATCGCATGAACAAACTGGGCGTTCGCGTCAGCGATGCCATGGTGGCCCGGTGGATCGAAGACAACTTCAGCAACAACTCCCAACCCAACTCCGCCCGCGCCATGTACCTGGAGTTGGTGTCGCAACTGGCCCGGCACGGATTGACCGAGAGCAGCCTGGTGGATTTCATCCGCCACGAGGTGGGCATCTCGCATCTCATCGCGGTCGTGGGGCTGGCGGGTGAGCCGATCACCCCGCGCGAAGCCGCGGCCCAGTACCGCCGCTTGAACGAGCGCCTCGACACGGAGGCCGTTGTGTTCTCCGCCTCCAATTTCCTCGCTTCGGTGCAGGTGGACCCGGATCAGCTCGCGCGTTTCTACACCAACCGCCAGCAGTTCTACCGCGTGCCGGAGAAGGTGCAGGTCCAGTATATCCGTTTCAATTTCACGAACTACACCGCTCAGGCGGACGAATTCCTCGCGAAGCGCACGAACCTCACCGCCGAGATCGACGCCCTTTACCTCAAGGCGGGTGCGAACCGGTTCGTGGACACGAACGGCCAGGTCATGACGCCCGAGGTGGCCAAAGCCAAGATCCGCCAGCAAACCGTGGAAGAACAGGAGCTGCTGGCGGCCCGCCGCGCCGCGGCGAAATTCGGCACCGAACTCGAAAAGCTGAAACCCGTGAAGGCGGAGAATCTGGCCACGTTGGCGGCCACCAACGGCATTCCGCTGAACACGACCGCGCCGTTCTCAGAAATCGAAGGCCCGCGCGAGATCAGCCAGCGCCAGGCTTTCACGCGTGCCGCCTTTGGACTCTCGGAGGAACGGCCCATCTCGTCGGGGGTGGTGGGCGAGGACGCGGTTTACATCCTCGCCTTGAAGGGCCGCATCCCCAGCGAGGTGCCGCCGTTGGAGGCCGTGCGCGAGCGCGTCACCAGCGACTTCAAACGCGACCAGGCCCAACTGCTGGCCCGCGAGGCCGGTACCAACTTCGTGACCTCGCTGACCAATCTGCTCGCCCAAGGCAAGACCTTCGCCGACGCTTGCGCCGAGGCGAAAGTCACCCCGATCCCCCTGCCCCAATTCAGCGGCGCCTCGCGCAACCTGCCGGATTGGGATCGCCGCATCAATATTGAGCAGGCAAAGTACGTGGCGAAAAACGTGGAGACAGGCAAGGCCAGCGCTTTGGTTCCGACGGCGGACGGTGGGTTCGTGCTCTATCTCAAGGCCCGGGAGGCGGTGAAAGATTCCGAGCTCAAGGACGCGCTGCCCGGCTATCTGGCCGAACTGCGCGAGCAGGGGGAATTCTCGACCTTCAACGATTGGTTCCAGCACCAGATCGAACTGACCGGGATCGACATGCCCTCCGCGAACGGTGAATCCCAGTAACGCCGGCGGCTGAGTGCCGCTTTGGCGGGCCAACTTGGCGGACCTCCTGACCGCACCGTCGGAGACGAGGATTTCGTGACCGCAGCGATCAAAATTTCTTCCCGCGCCACGCGCGAGTTCTGGGAACTCGAAGTTTTGTTCGAGGACGCCGACCTGCTGGCCCTCGACAAACCCGCCGGCCTGCCGACTTCGCCCGACCCCGAGGAGCCGGACCGGCCCAGCCTGATGCGCCTGCTCCACGACGGCATCGTTGGCGGGGCGCCGTGGGCGGCGAGCCGGCAGTTGAGTTATCTCGCCAACCCGCACCGGCTCGATGCGGAAATCGGCGGCGTCCTGCTGCTCGCCAAGAACAAGGCCGCGCTGGTTCAGCTTGCGAACCAGTTCGGCTCGGAGCGGACGGCGCGGATTTACATCGCGCTCGTCCAGGGTTCTCCGGCGGAGGCGACCTTTCGCGTCGAGGCCAAGCTCGGCCCGCATCCCGCCCGGCCCGGCACGATGCGCGTGGACCCGCGGGAAGGAAAGCGCGCGGCCACGGAGTTCACCGTGCTCGAGCGGTTCGCCGGTCACACGTTGCTGAAATGCCAGCCGCTGACCGAACGGCCGCACCAAATTCGCGTACACTTGCGCAGCCGGGGTTTGGCCATCGCGGGCGACGAACGGTACGGCGGTCGCCCGTTGCTGTTGTCCCGCCTTAAACCCGGCTACCGGTTCAAGCAAGATCGGGATGAGCTGCCGCTGATCGGGGAGGTTGCGCTGTACGCGGAGGAACTCGTGATCGCCCACCCGGTCACGGCCGAGCCGCTGACCCTCCGGGCGGCGTGGCCCAAGTACTTGAATGTGGCGTTGAAGTTCCTCCGCCGCTACGCGCCGGCCCGGTCGTTGCCCACTCCGGAGCAACCGACGGCCGACGAAAGTCCGGCCACTCGTGACGACCAAGACCGCCGTGCGGAGGACTGAAACCATTGCGGCCCCGCTCCGCGCTCCGACTCCGCCCGACTAAGCGTCTTCCTCCTCGCTCTCTTCCTCGATCCCTTCGCGAACCCGGCGGGACAACCGAGGCCTGATAAAGCCATAGACCAAGTATGCCGAGAAGATGACCGGCAGGACCAGCGGCAGGATTTTTTCGCGCATCACCAACAGGAGCCCCAGGAAGATCAAGGCCCCGACCAGCCGGGCGAACCGGCTGCGGACGTTCAAGTTGATGGACTTGAACGACGGATACTTCACCTCGCTGATCATCATGAAGGACAGGAAGAGCATCAGGATCGGCAGCGAATAGCGCCAGATGCCGAAGCGCAGTTCGCGCGCGTCCCACCACATGATGAACAGCGTCAGCGACGCCACCAGCCCCGCCGCCGCCGGAATCGGGAAGCCAAGAAACTCTTTGCCGCCGCCACCGCCGGCCATCGTCGCCAGGCAATTGAACCGCGCCAGCCGCAGCGCGCCGCAGATCAGGTAAATCGAGGCGATGAACCAGCCGATTTCCTGGTGCTCGACGAAGACGTCCTTGAGCACGATCCGGTGGACCAGGAACGCCGGCGCCGCGCCGAACGAAATCAAGTCCGCCAGCGAATCGAACTCGCGCCCGAACGGGCTTTCCGCGCCCCCCCAACGCGCGACCCGCCCATCGAGCAGGTCGAAAATGCAGGCCAGCAGGATGAAGAACAGCGCCTGCTTGATGTTGGTGAATTCCGCGGAGGTCGGGTCGGCTTCCACAATCCGCGTCAAGGCGACAAAGCCGCAGAACAAGTTCCCGCCGGTCATCAGGTTCGGCAGGAAATAAATCCGCAGCCGCGCCGAAGCCGGTGCTTCCGAAACCTTGGCCGGAGGCCCGTTCATGGCTCAAGCGCGTTGGGCGATCACCGTCTCGCCGCCTTTGACCCTGGCGCCCAGCGGCACCACGACCCGCGTGTCGAGCGGCAGGTAAAGGTCCACTCGCGAACCGAACTGGATGAGGCCGATCCGCTCGCCACGGGCCACGGTGGCGCCCGTCTCGGTCCAAGGCACGATCCGGCGCGCGATCAACCCCGCGATCAGCCGCACCGCCACCTTCTCGCCCGGGCGCTCGGCCGATTCGATGCCGAGGAAGAGGTTTTCGTTATGCGTGGCCGAATCGCTGCGCATGGCGTTGAGGAACTGGCCGTGCGTGTAGCGACTTAGCGCGATCCGGCCCGCCACCGGCGCGTTCTGGATATGCACGTCGAGCACGGAGAGGAAAGTCGAAACCCGCCGACAGCGCCCGCCCATGAAGGACGGCTCGTCCACCTCCTCGATCGCGTCCACCTTGCCATGCGCCGGGGCCACGATTGCGCCGGCAGCCGTAGGCACGTTCGGAGCGGGGTCGCGAAAGAAGTAGAAACAGAAAAAGCCGAAGACCACCCACAGGCCCACCAACGTGACCGCCATCGCTCCAAACACCTCGCCCACTTTGCGCGCCAACACGCCGGCAAGCAGCAGGGCGAGCACCAGCACCAGGCCCCAATACACGAGCCGCAAGCCGGCACGCTTCGCCTTGCCCGCATGTTTCATGGCCGGCATCGTATCGCGCCGGTTCCCGCCAGCAAAGCCGATTGTGCAGTCCTGCCTCTGCCGCCTGTGGCGCCGCGCCGCAGACGCCCGGTCAGCTTTGACCGGGGACTTCTTCCACCTGCGCCTTGAGCTCGAGGAAATCGAGCACTTTCGAGTGGAGTATCTGCCGTTGGAGGTCCACCAACCCACCGCTTTCGCGCAACTGCTTGACCAGCTTCTCCGGCTTCACCTGCTGCTGGGCGGCCATGTAAAGCAGTTGGTTGGTCATTTCCTGGTCGGTGACCTTGATGGTTTCCTTTTCCGCAATGCGGCCCAGCAGGAAGGCGACCTTGAGGCGCTCGCGGGCGCTGTTGCTCGCGACGCTGTAGATTTCCTCCTTCTTCTCGTCGATCGCTTCCTTCGGCACGCCGCGCTCGGCGTTGGCCCGGACGATGTCATACACCGCGCCGCGGGTCTCCAACTCGACCATCGAATCGGGCAAATCGACCGTCACCCGGCCCAGCAATCCCGCCACGAGTTGATTGCGCACCTCGCGACGGAGCTTGGTTTTGAGTTCGTTGTCGAGGTCTTTGCGGACGCCTTCCTTGAGTTTCTCCAAGTTTTCGGCGCCGTAACCCCTGGCCAGCGCGTCGTCCAAGGCGGGCAGGTTCTTTTCTTTGACCTGCACCACCTCGACTTCATAGACGCCCACTTTGCCCGACAATTCCTTGGCCACGAAGTCCTGCGGAAAAGTTACCGTAACCGTCCGCTGCTCGCCCTTGCTGGCCCCAATGAGCTGATCGGTAAAACCGGGAATGAAGTGCTCGGTCTGGACGTGCAGCCAGAAATTCGTCTGCTGCGTCAGGCCCTTGGCCGTGGGCGCGGTGTCGATGATGGGCTTGCCGTCGCAGGTGCCGGTGTAGTTGACCACGACGAAGTCGCCGGTCTGCACCGGTCGCTCGACATCGGCAAAGGCCGCCTTCTGCTCGCGCAAGGAATCGAGCGCGCGCTCCACGTCCTCCTCGGTGACCACGCGGTTCTCACGGCGCACGGCCAGGCCCGTGTAGTCCGGGAGTTCGAATTGCGGCTCGGTCTCGACCGTGGCGGTGAAGATCATGGCCTGGCCGGGGCCGAACTGGACTTCCTCGATGTGGGGTTGGCTGACCGGCCGCAGCTTGTGCTCGTCCAGCGCCTGGCGGTAACTCTCGTTCAAGAGCTTGCGCTTGACCTCCTCCTTGATCCGGTCAGCGAGCGTCCGCTGCACCAGATGTTTGGGGGCTTTGCCGGGGCGAAAGCCAGGGAGGGTGACGTGCCGGGCAAAGTCGGCCTCGGTGGTGACAAATTCCTTGTCCACCGCCGCCGCTTCGACTTCCACCCGCAAGAGTTTCTTGCACGGGCCGAGGTGTTCGATCGTTGTGCTCACAAAAGGCTGTCCGTCTCCGCGGCGCGCCCCGCGGTCTTGTGCGCTCCCGGCCGGGCGCGCCACGAAGCCGAGAGCGGAACAGGCTATGAAACCCGCCGCTCAGCCGTCAAGCGCGGCGGCGGCCACAAACGGCGGTAACAACTTGGCCGGAACTCCCCGGCGAGCACGCGGGTTTCCAGCCGGGCTGGGAAAATGTAATTGTTCGGCCCTCCGTTTTCGCTTAGGACTTCGCCAGTTTTACGAAAGGCAAATTATGCTCGCGATCCTGACCTCGCTGCTCGTCCTCCTCGTGCTGTTGGTGCCGCTGTTCCTGATCGGCGTGTTCCTCATCGGCGCCTACAACCGGTTGGTCACGCTCCGCAACCGCTACAAGAACGGCTATTCGCAAATCGACGTGCAACTCAAGCGCCGGTACGACCTCATCCCGAACCTGGTCGAGACCGCCAAGGGCTACCTCAAGCATGAGCGCGGCACGCTGGAGGCAGTGGTCGCCGCCCGCAACGCTGCCTACTCGGCCAACCAGCGCGCCGCCGGCAATCCCGGCGAAGCCGGCGCCATGAAGGAATTGATCGCCGCCGAGTCGGGTTTGACCGGCGCGCTCGGCCGGCTGTTCGCGGTGGCGGAAGCCTACCCCGACCTCAAAGCCAACCAGACCATGGCTTCGCTGATGGAAGAACTGACTTCCACGGAGAACAAGGTCGCCTTCGCCCGCCAGGCGTTCAACGACTCGGTGATGGTCTATAACACCGCGCGCGAAACGTTCCCCACCAATATCGTCGCGGGCCTGTTCAACTTCCTCGCCGCGGAGTTGTTCGTCCTCGACAAGCCCGCCGAACGCGAAGCACCGAAAGTGTCCTTCGCCTGACGCGGCGCCGGTTGCCCTAAACCACGCGGCGGGCGGCAGGCTCGCCGCGCGCAGAATTCCCGGCCGTCATGGATTTCTTCGACCGACAGGACCGCGCCCGGCGTCACACGAAGCGCCTGGTGTTCTACTAGATCGGAA
>JAKANS010000230.1 GCA_021823625.1 bacterium
TGGGGCACCAAGTGCGGCGGAATGTAGTTGAAGAGCTGACGCAAAACGGTGAATTTCGATCCGGTTGCAAGTTTGTGCTTTTTCAGGGCCTGCCGTGTGGCAGGTCCGCGTCAGGCTTCCAACCATTTTCTTTGAATTCCTATGGGATGGCTGTGAATGAAATCAGTGGTTTTGAGCATGTTTCCTGTGGGACGGCACTGAATTAGTGTCAAAGGCGAGGACTGCCCCCCAGGACCCCTAGGACGCGGAGCGAATTTCCAATTTCCTATCAGTTCCTATCAGTTCAGTAACTGAACCAGTTGGCCGTGATCGTGCAACTGTACAAGGCGCTCGGCGGCGGCTGGCAGTTGTCGGAGCCGGATTGGAGTTCCCAGCCTTGAGAGTTCGCTGACGTGCCCCGAGCTACTTGGAGAACAGGAAGTAGAGGATCATCGCGGCGCTGAACCCAAAACTCAACGCCAGACACAGCCACCCCGGCCAGCGGATCTGGGTGGATTGATGCCAGAGGTAGATTCCGCTCAGGGCGAACAGGATCATCGCGGCGCTCGCCAGATCGTAAATCACGGCCCACACATCGTAAAGCCCGCCGCCCCCAAAACCGTGCAACCGGTGCAGGCCGTTTGCCAGGCCCACGGCTCCAAACTCGGTACGGGTGATCGTCGCCTGGTCGCCGGCGGCGGACACCGCCACTTCGTAGTTTTCGCCGGGGCGGATGTAGTTGAAGCGCCAGGAGCCGTCCGGTTGTTGACGCGCGGGCTGGCGCTTCCCACGCACCGCAAAGGTCTTTTCAAGGTATTCCCGGAACGCGGGTGCCGAGCGGTCGCCCACGTAGGCGAGGGGCTCGGTGCGAGTCGATTTCCGGGGCTCGCCACGCGGGAACCACTGGCCGTGGATCATCACGTACCCGGTGGCGAAATACATGATCACGAACACCAGCAGGAAGAGGCCGGTGAACAGATGCAGGCGTCGAATCCACGAATACATGGTCACCCTCGCACCACGACGTAAACCATCAGCCCGACGGAGGCCGCCACGGCGCCGGCCAGGACCAGCCATCCCGCTCGCCGCTCGCGTTTCGAAGCGGCCCAAAGGCAAACCCCGGATGCGCCGGCAAACAGCACCACCCAGGTGCACAGTTCCGTGTACCAGCCCCAGAGGAGGGAGAACTTCGATTGCGGAATAAACATGAGCGCGTGGAGCGAATCGAACACCTGCCAGAAACCTTTCCGGCGCTCTTCCACCTTCACGCGTCCCTCGTTCACCCGCGCGCGGATGGTGTAGCCTTTGCCCGGACGTTCGAGATCGAACTGCAGGTTGCCTTCGCGGTCGCGCTGCATTTTCCACGGAATCGTCCAGCCCATCAGCCCCAAGGCGTCGCGGATGGACTCCGCCGCCTTTTCGTTGTCCGTGACCGGCGCGATGGCCAGCGGCCGTTCCCAAGTGACTTCCGTTTCGTGGAGCTGGGCGAACACGAAGCGATGGTTGAAGTTCAGCGAGCTGATCCCGAAGATGATGAGATAGGCCGAGCAAAGCAGGCCGCCATAAAGGTGAAGGCGCAGAATCCAGTTCCGCATAGGTGCTGTGCCGGCATGGTCGGGACTGGCTCCGGGCTGGTCAACCTCCATTTCGGCCGGCCGTCGTTTCGACCGCATTCGCGCGCGACCGCAGTGCGGGGGACAGGATTCCAGCACCTCCTCAAACGCGACAATATCCTGATTCGAATGGGCGGCTCCGCCGGTGCGCCCCAGCGCCGCCGCCACCAAATCCGGACGCTACCCTGAACGCCTGGCGCTTGACGGGTACAGGCTCAGGAACGACAAGTGGCCGGTGAAAACGACACCAGCCACCGTGCCTGTTTGGGCGATCCTGGTCACCTTGAGCGGGCTTTTCCCTCGAGTCGCGGCCGCGAGGGAGTTGACAGATCGCGTCAGGACAATCCACGTGCCCGCCGTCTCGAAAGTCGTCAAGGCGCAGCGCGGCGCGGACGGCACGATTCATCTGCTGTTCGATGCGGATGACGGCCCCCGCTACGCGAGTTCACGCGACGGCGGCGCGACCTTCAGCCCGCCGATCGCGGTCGTGGACGCGGCGACCCAGAAGCCGGGCCTGAAGTTCTCCGGTGCCGACCTCGCCGTCGGCCAGGACGGTCGCGTGCACGTGGCCCTGGCCAACAATGCGTGGCAATTGAAGCTGCCCCAAGAGGAATGGAGCCTCTATTACACGAGCCTCGCGCCGGGCGCGATGACGTTTTCGCCGGTGCGAAACCTCAACCGCAAACCCAGCGAAGGATTCTCGATCGCGGCCGACGGGCGCGGTGCGGTCACCGTCGGTTTCCTTTCGGACAAACTCTTTGTCATGACGTCGCGCGACAATGGCGGGACCTTCACCGCGAGTGCGGAACTCGATCCAGCCTGGAACCCCTGCAATTGCTGCACCACCAGCGTGGCCTACGGCTCGGACGGATGCCTGGCTCTGCTTTATCGCGAGGAGACAAACAACGAGCGCGACATGTATGTGGTCGTGTGGGATCAGCGTCACGATGGCAGGCCAGCGCGCACCCGCGTCAGTGGCACGAGCTGGAGGATCGCGGCCTGCCCGATGACCTACTTCACGATCAGTCCAACCGACACCGGCTACGTGGTCGCCTGGCCCACCAAGGGCCAGGTCTATTTCGCGCGGCTCGATCACGACGGCCGGGTGTTGCCCCCCGGAGAAATCGAAACGCCGGGAACCACCGGAATGCGCCAGGGTTTGGTGGCGCTGAGCGCGGCCGACGGCACGACGCTCGTGGCTTGGAAAAACCAGGAGGCGCTGGGCTGGCAGGTTTATGACCGTAACGGTCGGCCCCAAGGAGCCACCGGCTCCGCGGCCAGCCCCGGCAGCGGAGCGGCGGGAGTGGTGCTGCCAGACGGGAAATATGTGCTGTTCCCGTAACTTCGCCGGTCTGCTGCCGCGGTGGATGCTTTGGGCGCGCGCCGGAGACAGCTCTCGGAGCCGCACAATTTGCGTGCCGAACCGTTCAGAGCTCGTTAGCATCGATCCCTGCATGAATACTCCCTTTTGCCGTCGCCATTTCCTCCGTCAGTCGGTAGGCGTCTGCACGCTCTCTCTCATTCCGGGCCGGCTCCTCGCGGCTGCGGGCGAGACCGCCGCGGCCGGACTGGACTTTCCGCTCCAGGATTTCCACGTCCATCTGGACAACAGCACCATCGAAAAAGTCCTGGCACTCCCCGCCGCCCGCACCGTGAAGTTCGGCATCGTCGAACACGCCGGCACCAAGGAAAACCAGTACCCGACGGTCCTGAGCAACGACGCCGAGCTCAGGGCCCGCAATGCGACTCTCGCCGGCAAGCCGGTCTATAAAGGCATCCAGACGGAATGGAACGATTGGATGGGATGTTTTTCCCGCGCCGCGCTGGCGGAACTTGACTATGTGTTGACCGACGCCATGACGTTCCCCGGCAAGGACGGCCGGCGGGTCAAGCTCTGGGAGCCGGGGGTGGAAGAGCACGTCGAGATGGCGGACCAGGAGCGCTTCATGGACCGCTACGTGGACTGGCATGTCGAGATTCTCTCCCGCCAGCCCATCGACATTCTCGCGAACGTCTCCTGGCTGCCGGCGCCGCTGGCCAGTGAATACGAGAAATTCTGGACCCCCGCGCGGATGGAGCGGGTGCTCGCGGCGGCGGTGAAATACCGGGTGGCCATCGAGATCAGCGCCAGCTTCAAGCTGCCGCGCCTGTCGTTCCTCCAAGCGGCGAAGTCCACCGGGGTAAAGTTCAGCTTCGGCTCGAACGGCCGCTACCCGAACATGGGCCAGTTGGACTATTCGGTGCAAATGGCGAAAGCGCTCGGCCTCACGCGCGCGGATATGTTCACGCCCGCCCCGGATGGTGAAAAGGCAGTGCAGCGCCGGCAATGGTCGTGACTTGGCCGGCCTGGCGTGAAGACCTGCAGCGACCGAGCCTCGGCGAAGAGTCTGTGGCCAACCGCGCACTCGCGGATCAAAGCATGACCCGTCGCACGCACATGGTCGCCGTGACCGGCGGAAGCGGGTCGGGCAAGACCTGGCTCGCCGAGCGGTTGGCGGCGGCCTTCGCGCCGCCCGCCGCGCGCGTGAGCCTGGACGACTTTTATCGCGACCTGGCGCATTTGCCGCTGCCCGCGCGGGCGGCGGTCAATTTCGACGACCCCGCTGCGATTGATTGGCATGCCGTGCGCGAAACGATGGAGGGCTTGGCGCGCGCCGAGCCGGTGCGGCTGCCGCAATACGACTTTACCGCCCACACGCGAAAGGCGGAACCGCGCGAACTGGCCGCCGAGCCGATCGTGATTTGGGACGGCCTCTGGCTGCTTCACCCCGACTGGTTGCGCGCGCGGTTCGCCTTCAGCGTGTTCGTGGACTGCCCCGCCGCGGAGCGCCTGCGCCGCCGCACGGAACGCGACGTGGGCGAGCGCGGCCGCACCGCGGAATCCGTCCGCCTTCAGTTTGAACGCGACGTGGAACCGATGCACGCCCGCTTCGTGGCGCCGCAGCGAGATTTGGCGACGCGCTGTGTGACCTCACCCGTGGAGGAATCGGCCCTGGCAACGTTGCTCGCAGAACTTCAAACAATCCTGTCCCCCTGACCGACGCCGGCTTCACCGTCGTCCCGCAGCCATTTCCAACGGTCGGCCGTCGCTGAACTCGTTCGCGGCCGGGGCATCCAGTTCCAGTTTGAGGACCGTGTCGATCTCGTCCTGCCGGCCGGCGGACAGTGTGAGTTCCAAGTGCTCGTTCGTTTGCCGAACCTCCGGCTCGCCCCCGCCGAGCACCGTGGCCCGAAGCACCTTGGCCTTGAGCGGCGGCAAGCGCAGCGTGTCGCCCGTCCAGCGCAGGACGTGGACATAGACCGTCTTGTCCTGGTAAGTTGCCCCGCCCCATTCGCCATTCCGGAACGGGCCGCCGCGCGTGCCGTAGATGCTCTCGCCGTTTCGCGCCAACCAGGCCCCCATCTGTTTGAGCACTGCCACCTGCCGCGGGTCGATCTCGCCGGTCGGCAACGGACCCACATTCAGGAGCAGGTTGCCGTCGCCGGTGGCGCAACTGACCAGCATCCGCAGGCATTCGGCGAACGTGCGCGTGCGACCGTCGGGGCGATAGGACCACCCGCCGCCGTCCGCGCATTCGGTGAGGGTCACGCAGGATTCCCACGGGCGATCGTTCTGGAACTTGCCGATGCGCTGCTCGGGTGTGTCGAAATCGCCGCTCACGCGCGACGCCAGTTCGGGCGACGGCCGGTCTTCCGTTCCGCGGATGAACCGGGCCGCGCGGTCGTTCACCAGAATCTTGGGCTGGAGCTGGTAGATTTCGTCGAACAACCCGGTGAAGTCGTAGTCGCGCCAGTTGCCGGCAACGTGGTCGAACCACAGCACATCGACCGGCGCGTAATTCGTGAGCAACTCGCGCACCTGGCCGCGGTAGAACGCGTCGTATTTCCGGTTGTCGCCAACGAGGTAATCGGGATGCGTCCAGTCGCGGGCCGAGTAATACCAGCCGAGCCGCAAGCCGTGCCGATGGGCGGCGTCGGCGATTTCCCGGCACAGGTCGCGCTTGAACGGCGTGGCCGCGATGCTGTACTCCGGCCGGAGCTTCGTCGGCCACATCGAAAAGCCGTCATGGTGTTTCGCGACGAACACGACGTACTTCATGCCCGCGCCCTGCGCCATCTGCATCCAGGCGTTGGCGTCGAATTTCACCGGATCGAAGCGCCGGTAGAGGTTGTCATAAACCGCCGGCGACACGGACTCGTGACCGGGGTGGTCGTGCGAGTGTCCGATGCGCGACCAACTGATCTCCGTGCCGTTCACGCTGGCCGGGCCCAGTGGATGAACAGGCCGAACCGCGCTTCGCGCCACCACGCCAGCCGAGCCTCGCGCGACTCCACGCAATCGGGCAGCCGCACCGTGCCGGTCAATTCACCCGCCGCCAGCGACGTCCCTGCTGTCGCGCGCGCGATGAAGTCCACGATGCGCGTCGGGTCTTTGAGGTTGTGCGGGTGGTGATTCACGCCGGGCTTGATGATCACGGTCATCGGCCCGCCCAGCTTTGCGTATCGCTCCTGGACCAGCCGCGTGTTCTCGCCGATCGGCACCACATCGTCGGCGTCGCCACACACGCTCAGGATGGGGATGTGCGCCGCCGCGAGCGGGGCCAAGTTGTCCACGGGATTCAACGCGTAGGCCCGCGCCTGTTCGTCGGTGAGGCCATAGACTTGTTTGCACCGTTCCCAATCCGTCGCCGAGCCGGGGCCCTTGCCCCAGCCGGCGGGCCAGCTCTTGAAGTCGCACACCGGCGCGTCCACGTAGAGACACGCCACGCGGTCCGGGTGCCGGGCAGCCCAGTTGAATGCGAACAGCCCACCGCGACTGAAACCTTCCAGGACCACCTTGGGCGCCAGGCTGAATTCGCGGTTGAGGTATTCGTAAAACCGGTCCATTGCGTCCAACGCGACCGGCGCCCCGTACAGGTTCTGCACGTCCACGTAAGCCACGTGGAACCCACGCGCCAGCAAGGCGAGGTCGGCCTGCGGTTCGTGGCCGAAGAACTCGGTGCGCCAAATCCAAGGCCGGCCGGGCGCGGGCTTCTTGGGCAATACCAGGAGGGCGGCGCGGCCTTCCACCGTGAAGTCCAGCCGGTCAAAGCCTTGCCAGATCGAGCGCTGCGCGGCGGGCGGCGTGGAATCCTCCACCGCGGCGGAGGCACCGATGACCAGCGAGGCAAGCCCGATCAGTGTGGAAAACGCCCAGGCAGCCCGACGGCTGACGGCGGTGAAGAGAGGTGCGTTCATCCTAAAAGCCGAAATGAATCTCCCGCCAAACACGCCAAACATGCGAAAAGGAAGGGGCCACGATGATCGGCGATGAAACGCCGGCCTCACCCACCCGGTAAACGAGGCCCGCAGCGGAAGCGTCGTTTCGATACTTTGATTCTTTGGCGTGCTTCGCGTGTTTAGCGGGCTAGTTCCCAGCGACGGAAGCAGGTCAACTTCGACTTTTAGAGAGTTTACATCAATCATGTAGCGTATTTGCGGGGGGGTAAACTGCGGACATGAAAGCCATCCCGGTTCCGGTGCGCGAGCGCATCGTCAAACTCTACGACCAAGGCCAGGGCACGACTGAGATCGCGGCCAGCTTCGGCTACTGCGTCGCCGCCGTGCGCCGGGTGCGCCAGCACTTCACAGAACGCGGCCCCCTCAAGCCGCAGACCCACCGGTGCGACCGCAAGACCCACCTGACCCAATCCCGCAAAGAGCGCCGGCTCCGATTGCTGGAGCGGCGCCCCGAGGCCACGCTGGCCGAACTGGGGGCGCAGTTGGAGCGGTCGACTTCCACCATGGATCTGTGGCTTGCCCGGCTGGGCTGGAGTTGTAAAAAAAACGCTGCCCGCCGCCGAGCGGTCGCGGCCCGACGTGGCGGCGCAAAGCAAGCAATGGCCGCAACGGCGGGCGGGCGTGACCGCCGCCCGGCTGGTGTTCGTGGAGGAAAGCGGGGCCCATACGCAGATGACCCGCCGCTACGGGCGCAGCCCCAGCGGCCAGCGGCTGGCCTGTCCGGTGCCGCACGGGCATTACCAGACGACCCCGCCGATTGCGGCCGTGCGGCCGAAGGGACCGCCGGCCCCGGGGCGGTTTGGTGGAGCGATGGACGGGGAGTTGTTTCTGGCCTGGGTGAAGCAGGGGTTGGCCCCCTGCCTGTAACGCGCCGCCGTGGTGGTCCTGGACAATCTGGCCACGCACAAGGTGGCGGGGGGGGCGGGAGGCCCTCGAGGCCGCCGGAGCGCGACTGGAGTATCTGCCGCCGTATTCGCCGGACTTCAACCCGATTGAGCCGATGTGGAGCAAGGTCAAGCAGGGGCTGAAGAGCCAGGAACCCCGGAATGCCTGTCAACGGCTCAAGGCGGCCCGCGCCGCCTTCGCTACTGTTACCTCGCCCGACTGCCAAGGTTTCTTTTTACACGCCGGATACGCTACATAATATATGTAAACGCTCGAGCT
>JAKANS010000231.1 GCA_021823625.1 bacterium
TTCTCCGCAACCAAGCGCAAGGCCCGAGGTTACCGTTGCAGCGAATATCAGATCGCCATGCTCTACTTCGTCGCCGGTAAGCTGAAGATACCATGCTATTGATACCCATTAAAAACGTCGAAGAAGCCGAATTTGCGTGGTAATCCCAAAGACAAAGCTGTTTGCAGAAGAGTCGGTAGCCCCGCTTTGGTTAAGAGGCTGCCTTCGGCCGATTCCTTCGCTGCCAGATGGACGTTGCGATCGTCAATGATCCAGAGATGGGTATAGGAAGCCCCGCCCACCTGATGGCCTCCAAGAGGAACCAGCGATGAAGGGTTGTTTGTATCTGGCCGGAGCCGTTGGACATACCAAGTGCTTCCCTGGCAACCGAAGCGCCACCACTCCTGATTGACCATGGTGCCGTCGGGTTTCGTGATCTTCCGGTACACCACCGCTTCCTTGACCGGCACGTTGCCGTTCACAAAATCCTGGAAAAGCGCCAGTTTGGCATTGGCGGTGTTGGCGGTAGAACCCTGTCCTGCCGTGGGCGTGGCAACGGCCGGGATTGAACTCTGCGCCGCGTGTGCCGCCCCAAACAATGCGAGCGCAGCGATTGCCGCTACGATGATGCTCGACGCCCGGCAGCGTGCCCGCCTAAGTCGATCTCCGTGCGGGGGCCGGTGCCATTCCGGCGCTGGGGGAGCCGCTGATTCCGCGGTGCGCTTCGCTGGGAGTTCAATGGATCTGCCGCGGTCTGAGCTTCGGCCCGCAGCACAGCAGAAGGAGGCGGGTGCAAGGAGAAAGCTCATCCGCCCTCCCACACTCGCTTCTTAGCGCCCAAACGGCCAACGAGAGAGGCCCCCCCCAGGGGGTACGTTGCTCCCGACGTATCGAGTTTTGCCAATGCTATTCACGGGCGCTTTGGTAACTGGCGAGTGGCTTTACCGTGATGCGAGCGAAGCGTCAACTATTTTTTGGAGGACTTTAGCGATTAGCTGCACAACCACTCGTCGCGATGCCGGGCCACGAAGTCGTCGTCGCTCAGATACGGGTAAGCCCGGCACACGCGGTCAATTTCCTCGCGCTGGCCAGGACTGAGGACTTCGTCCGGATCGAGGCACCAAGTGCCGGCCAACAAACCCTGCCGACGCAGAATCTCGTGAAGCCCCGGGATGCAGCCGGCGAAATCGTGCGCGGCGTCGAAGAAGGCCGCGTTGCAGTCGGTGACCTCCACGGCTCGCTGTAAAAGTTGCGGCGGAATCGCCTCGCCATTGCTGGCAACACGATGGCACTCGGCGTGCAATTCGACCGCGCGCCGGGTCCACACGGCCCAGTGTCCCAGCAGGCCGCCCACGATCCGGCGCTCGACCACGCGCCGGCCGACGCGGATGCGATACGGCGTGAGCAGATCGGCCACAATCGTGTCGTCGTTGCCGGTGTACAGCGCGATGTCGTCCCGCCCAGCCTCAGCGACGCCGCGAATAACGTCGAGGGTCTGGTAACGGTTGAAAGGAGCGATCTTGATCGCAACGACGTTTTCGACTTCGGCGAAGCGCCGCCAAAACGAGCCAGGCAAGACCCGGCCACCGACCGCCGGTTGCAGGTAGAATCCAACGACCGGCAAGACATCCGCCACGGCCCGGCAATGCGCGATCAGTTTGTCCTCGGTAGCCCTTCGCAGCGCGCCCAGGCTGAGCAGGCCGGCGTCGTAGCCGAGTTCGCGAGCGAGGTTCGCTTCCGCGACCGCCTGACGCGTCGAACCGCAGAGCCCGGCGATTCGCACTGCGCGTCGCGCGCTGCCCTCTCCTTGGGGAGAGGGTTGGGTGAGGGAGGATTCCCTCTCAATGTGCGCTTTGCCCCTTATGCGTTCGGAGTCGGTTGAGCAAGGTGAAATGTCACCCCGCGCCAGTTCCTCCGCCGCGAGTTCCAGCACCGGTTTGAACAGGCCCACCTTCGCGTGGTGGATCGCAAACTGGGTCGTGTGCACACCGACGGCCAAACCGCCGGCTCCCGCCGCTGCGTAGTACCGGCACAGCGCGCGCTGGCGTCGCTCGTCGAAGCGGCGCCGGGCCGTCAATGCCAGCGGACTCGCCGGAATTACCAAACCCTGCGCAAGTCGCGTCCGCAGGTTTTCAATAGTTGCCATCGCGGACTTCGAAGTGCGTCGGCCGGCCCAAATCGCGCCCGCCCGACTGAACCCAGCGCGCCACCCAGGCCAGCATGGTTTCCAAGCCGGTCGGCGGCGGGCCGAGGCGCGCGCAAAGCCGCGTCGCGTTTGCGAGCAATGCAGTCCCGGCTTCCTCGCCGACAAATCGCGGGATGCGGTCCAACAACTCACCCAGGCGGGTGGCCACAGCTCGCACGGAGAAAACCTCCGGTCGGCACAGGTTCCACACACTGGGCGGCGATGCTGCCAACGGCAGCGCACGCAGAATCAGGTCGTTGGCGTCGCCCTGCCAGATGCAGTTGAAAGCTCCGGTTGAGAGCGCGATTGGCTCGCCCGCATTAACTTTGCGGGCGATGTCCGCCAACACGCCGTACCGCAACTCGACGGCGTAGCAGAGCCGGAGCAACGCGATGGCAGTTCCGTTCCGTTGCGAACAGAACTCAAAGATGCGCTCGCGGCCCACCACGCTGTTGGCGTACTCGCCGGCGGGTGTGAGCGGGTCGGACTCGACCGAGCCGCTCCGCTTGACCGGGCTCGACGGATAGACGTTGCCGCTCGAAAGCGCGACGATGCGGCTCTGCGGGTAACGTTCGCAGACGCGCGCGGGCACCAGAGTGTTGATGGCCCAAGTGTTGGCCGGGCTGCGCACAGTTCCGAATTTGAGCCCCACCAGGTAAACGACGTTCTCGGCGTCAGGCAACCGGGCGACGGCCTCGGCCTCCAGCAGATCGCAACTCAGGGCTTTTACGCCGCGCACCGCAAGCCACTGAAGGGTTTGGGCGTCGCCAAAGCGGCTCACGGCCACCACGTCAAGCGGGTGTCCGCCCGCCTCGGCCGCCCGCCGCGCCAGAACCGCGAGCGTCGGGCCCATCTTGCCGCCGGCGCCCAAGATTAGCAGCGGTCCGGAGAGCGTTCTGACGAAATCCACCAAGGCGGCACTGGGACGCGTCAATACTTCTTCCAACTCGGACTCGTCGCGGATCGGTTTGATCATGTTGGGTGCGGACATCAGGTTTCCGGCTGGCAAATGGCTACCAACCGCCTTTGCGCTTCAGTGAATCGGCGGCAGTCTAGCCCCAACCCGGCGCGGCTCAAGGCAATCCCAACTGCGCGCCAAACTCCCGCGTCACCACCGCCGTGTTTGGCGGCGCGCCGCTTTCAAGTTTCCATTTGGAAGCCTGGGAAACTGAAAATTCCGGGTTTTGGTTCCTGCCTTCCTGAGTTCCTAATTGAACCTGTGCCTCTTCGCCACTCCTTCGCAGCTCCACGGTCGGGATCCGTCGAGCCGAGCGCGGTTTCGAGGCCCACCGACAAGTTCCCGCTTCGCTTCCGTTTGCGGTTCACAACGCGGAGCGTGCGCTTCATAGTCACCCGCAGTCACCACCCTGTGAAAACATCGTTCGTGTTCTTGCTTGGCTTCGCCTGCTGCGCCCAGACCCTCGCAGCGGAGAATTTGATCACCAATGGCGGCTTCGAGTCCGGCCTCGAGGGCTGGCGCGTCTGGTCCCGCAAAACCGACGCGATCACGCCCGCCTTGGACAGGCAGAGCGCGCACCGCGGCAACGCCGCCCTGCGCCTCGAACACCGCGGCGAGGAAGATTGGAGCCTCGAACCCACCGGCCGCCTCGAGGTCCATGCCGGCGATCTGATCGAGCTGGAAGGCTGGGTCAAGGTGCAAGGCCAGGGCACCGCCACACTCTGTGTCTCCACTTGGGATGCTCAAGGAAAGGCCATCGCCTGGTCGTATGGCGGGCGAACTGCAGCCGAGGCGCCGGCCTGGCAACACCTGACGACGCGCGTGGCGGTGCCGCCGAACGTCGCACAAGTCCAGCCGCGGCTCATCGGCTACGGTCCGGCAACCATCCGGGTGGATGATTACTCCGTCGTCCGCGGCGGCAACGTGCTGGCGCTGCGTCCGGCCAACCTGCCCGCCACGCTGGTCCTCAGCAACGCGACGCTGGCAGTCACTTTCAACACCGCCGACACCACGTTGGCGGTGCAGGATCTCCGGCCGGCGGGCCGGCGCTGGACGCAGAAGGCGTTCACGAGCGACTGCATCGTCAAGAACGCTTCCCTCGAAGGCGGGCGTCTGCGCTGCGCGTTGTTTCACGGCGGCTCGGGCCTCGATCTTGCGGCCACGTTCAAGTTCGAGGGCGACCGGCCGGAGTTGGCAGTCGAGTTGTCAGGTCAAGGCGACTTGCCCGCGAACGTCCCGTTCCCGCATCCGTTCACCGGCGCCGCGGGCGATTACCTGGTCGTGCCGATGAACGAAGGCATTTCCTATCCGGTGGACGACGCCACGATCCCGGCGATGAGGCTCATCGCCTACGGAGGCCACGGCATTTGCATGGCGTTCTATGGCGTGACCGACGGCGAGCGCGGGCAGATGACGATCCTCGAAACGCCGGACGACGTCTCCATCCGCGTCGAGCGCCTCGACGGCCGGCTGGCGATCGTTCCCGAATGGGAGCCGCAGCGCGGCCAGTTCGGCTATGCGCGCCGGCTGCGCTTCGTGTTCTTCGATCGCGGCGGCCACGTGGCGATGGCCAAGCGCTACCGTGCCTATGCGAAGGAGACCGGGCTGTTCAAGACCCTGGCGGAGAAGCGGCGGGCCAATCCGAACGTGGACCTCCTGATCGGGGCGGTGAACGTGTGGTGCTGGGATCGCGACGCGGTGCCTCTGGTCCGCGAACTGCAGGCGGCCGGGATCGAGCGCATCCTGTGGAGCAACCAGCAGTCGCCGGAGAATCTCCAATCCCTGAACGCTCTGGGGGTGCTCACCAGCCGCTACGATATTTACCAGGACGTGATGGCCGCCACCAATTTCGCGCGGCTCCGGTGGATTCACCCGGACTGGACCAGCAACGCCTGGCCGCAGGACATCATCCTCGATCGGGGCGGGAATTGGATCAAAGGCTGGGGCGTGGAGGCGAAGGACGGTTCCATGATTTCTTGCGGGGTCATTTGCGACCAACGAGCGCCGGACTACGCGCGCGAACGCATCCCGGCTGACCTGGCCACCCACCCTTACCGCTGCCGGTTCATCGACACCACCACCGCGGCGCCGTGGCATGAATGCTACGCCCCCGCCCATCCGATGACGCGCACCGAAAGCCGGCGCTGGAAGATGGAGTTGCTGCGGTACGTTTCCGAGGACAGCCGACTCGTGACCGGCTGCGAGACCGGCCACGACGCTGCGGTGCCGTTCGTCGATTACTTCGAGGGCATGCTCAGTCTGGGACCTTATCGGGTGCCGGATGCCGGCCGGCGCATGAGCGAGATTTGGACCGAGATCCCGGAGCCGGTCGCGAAGTTTCAGTTGGGGCAGAACTACCGCCTGCCGCTGTGGGAACTGGTCTATCACGACTGCGTGGTGGCGCAGTGGTACTGGGGCGATTACAACAACAAGCTCCCCGCGCTGTGGGACAAACGCGATTTGTTCAACGTGCTTTATGGTGTGCCGCCCATGTTCATGTTCGACCGCAAACTCTGGGAACAGAACGAAGCCCGCTTCGTGCAGAGTTACCAAAACACCTGCCCGCAGGTCCGAAGCGTTGGCTACCAGGAAATGACCGACCACCGGTTTCTGACGAAGGATCGGAGCGTGCAACAGACCGTCTTCGGCAACGGCGTGACGGTCACTGCGAACTTCGGCCCCGCCGAATTCCCGCTGCCCGACGGCGCCGTGGTGAAGCCCTTGGGGTATCGCGTGGTCGGGGAATAACCGGGCCGGTAAGGAGTCCAAGGCCTCAAATCGGAGATCAACCAGCGTGTGCGTTCCGACGGCCGGGCGGTGGGGCCTCAGGGTCGTCGCCGCGCTCACGCCGGGCAAATGGAGCCAGTTGTCGGATTTGAACCGACGACCGACGGTTTACACAACCGTAAATTGCGCTTTCGCGAAAACCATCACAAACGCCACATCGACCAATGTTTTCAGGGGTTTCATGCACCTTTCCCAAACTTCGTTCGCGGCACGTTGTGACATCGTTTTGGCACGTTTCGTGTCGAAATTTGTCGGCGCGAACACCTGCGATTCATTGGCTTCTCGCGAGTCGGTTCCGACCGTTGCCGACAGGCTGCCTCCCCTACTCGCCTTCCTGACGTGGCACCCATCGTGGGCGGGAACGGCTTCAGTGCGTCCCAGCCTGTCCGCCATCGTGACCCCACCCTGCGGCGGATCGTGCGCCAGCGGGGATTCTGGCGCTAAAGAGAATCCTTATTGCGCGGGTGGTAACAAAGCCCAACCGTCGGGCGGCTCGCCTCGGTGCCGGTTGGTTGTCCAGAAGCAGTGGGCTTCCGTCTGCGGCTTGTGATGCTGAGGCGGGCCGTTTTCCCCCGCATTCCAGTCGGAAAAGCGTGCCCGCTGGCAACGTGGCGCGGCGGCAAGGTATCTTGACTGCGGTTGAGTGACGGCGTAGCGGCACATAACTCGCCCCGGCCAAGTCTGGCAGCTACTTTAGGAGAACCGCAAGAGTCTCGACTCTTGGAAGAGCGGACAGCCGGGGCGGGCTTTGTGCCTTTCTGGCCAGCGCAAAGAGGCGTTGGTGTCCACGTCCGCATTGTTGACCCGGCCGGAGCGCAATCGTCGTCCCTGGCGGCAACCGTGCGCTGGACACGCTTGCCGGCCAGGGTGAGGTCAACCCGCCAGCGCTTGCGACCGTGGACGGTTACCGGGTACACGCTCATCGTTTGTCAGAAAAACGTAGCTCCTTTTGTGACATTGGCCATGCTGTCGGCCAGCGCTGCAGCAGCATCCGCGATGGCTGCGGCCAGCGCTTCTCTCCCCCACCCGTTCAGGTGCGACGGGTTGGCGTACAGGTTGGTGCTTGCGGTGTAGTCCGTGGTGACCGCCGAAAAGCTGATGATGGGGATGTCCCAAGGCCGGGCAATCAAGGCATCTGCCAATGCCTTACGATAAGCAGCTATTACGTTGACCTGTCTGCCGTCGAATAGATAGCGGAAGAGGATATGCTTGGCCTTGGACAGCCATCCGGTGTCCGGCAGGGACTCGATGCCGTATTCGGGCACCTCCAGCACCAAGAAGACCGGCAACCCGCGGCGCCGGCAGAGTCCAATCATCTCGACCATGTGATGCGCGTAAAAACCGCTGCCCATATGGCCAGCAGTGTCGTTCACACCGTCGATTATGACCAGACAATCCCAATCTCCATTCATCAGGAGTTCGCGGCTGGAGCCGGGCGTTGACGGTGCGGCCCCCATGTCGCGCATGATCTGCCGGGACGTGGTTCCGGGATGACCGGAGCTTACCACCGTTGCTGCCACCCCGCGGGCGGAGAGATGGCGGGCCAGGGGGGCGTCAAGCTTGTGGCCGGACGCCCAACTGTCCCCAACCAGCCCCACCCACAGCATCGAGAATCCCCCCCTCCTTGGTGTCAATGGAAAGTCCGGCGCGGCCTCGAAACGTCGTTGGAACTTCAGGTAGCCGGAGATCAACAGTCCGGAGACGAGGGTAATCGCGGCCAGAGTCCATGCTATCCGATAGCGTAAAATCGTCCCTTTCGGTGCGCTTTGACAATTGTGCGCATACGCACAGTTTGGTGCTGATTTCATTGGATTTATTGGGATTGGGGCGGGTTTTTGATAGCGCGCGGTGCAGGCGTCGAACCTGCCACCCCTTCCGGGGTCAAAGCGCTGTTCCCCTTGCTTATGTCAAGGATATCTGAATTCGTTCCAAATGCTTATCCCTTTGACCCCGGTGCCATCAACTTGCGGTAGCCCAGCGGTGGTCTGGTTCCCGTCAGGCCCAACAGCGTTTGGAAGGCGGCCAGCGGTGTGTTCCGCCGGTGG
>JAKANS010000049.1 GCA_021823625.1 bacterium
CAGTCCAGCCAGTCCAGCCAGTCCAGCCAGTCCAGCCAGTCCAGCCAGTCCAGCCAGTCCAGCCAGTCCAGCCAGTCCAGCGTTGGACAGACGGGAAGTAGAAAGTATGGCGCATTACGACAACCAGACAGGGCTTTGCCCCGGCGTCGCGGAGAGCGACGCCCCGGCCGCAAGGTCGCGGTCAGATGCCATCGAGGTTTGCCCTCGCGAGACCCCAGACCCGAAAGCCCAGCCCCGACCCCGGTGGGGCGCAACTCCGTCGAGCCACGCCAATACCCCAAGAGCAGAGCGACCGCCCCCGCGAAGCTGGGCACAAGCAACTTGTCCGTTCCGGCGGGCGGCTCGCCCGAAATTCTATCGCCTTCGCAGCCAATCCAGCGTTTCGCTCTCCTCGAACCGGGTAGGGCCGAGCTGCGGCTCGGCCCGGTGCGAGGCGGTCAGGACAGTTCTCCACTACCGACACCATGCCGGACTACTTGGGCGCCGCGCCGCCGCCGCCCGCGGCGCAAAGCGCGGTCTGGAAGTACCGGGGCCATCTACCTGCTGGACGACCAGCCCGTGGCCGGGGGAGCAAACCTGCCAGCGGCGTAGAGATCGGCGCTGGATAGGCCATACAAAACGCAATGCCACCACACTCACCCAACCCGAACCCGGCGTAGCCGGAACCAAGAGCGAATTTCAAACACCGACGATTTTCAGAAGGGCGCCAACCCGCATGAACAAAGGCAGAAAGAGAGTCTTGTGCTGCACTTGTTTTGGTACAAGACATGAGTAGCCGCGCACAATCTGAAGCAAGCGCAGAGGGCCCGAGGATACATGAATCCGCAGCATGGTAATCGTATGCCAACAAGGCACCGTCTAATCGTTGCGCCCTTCGTCGCCTCGAGGCCTACCATGTCCCGGCGATGGTTGCCCCGCTTTCTCTTGGTCGCATTCGTAGTGACGTTTGCCTCATCGGTGCACAGTGAAATCACCATCGACGCGACGCCTTCAGGTGAAGATGCCGCCGCCGCATTTAGATCCAATCTGACAGCACCGGCCCCGGCCAGGGCGATACGATTCCTATACTCCCTCAACCACATACCGGACCACACAGACCCCCTTGCTCCCAAGTATCGGAATGGCTTTTGTGAACTGGCAGGGGCGTTGCAGTCCTCTGGCTTTTTCCTAAGCGAGATCTCAAATTCGATCGTCAGTGCCGCAATTATCGCGCCGTATGGTCATGGCATGGTTTGTGGCGTTAGCAAAGACTTCTGGTGGAGTCTATTGGATGGCGCCGACTCCTGCCAGATCGCCCCAAGAATTGAGGACGGAATAGCGCCAACGGGCAGCCCGGTTTACATAATGTGTAGTGTGTTTTCAAACATAGTTGCCGAGGTGCTCCGCGGCGGAGTTCGGAACTTTGCGGACGCAACAATCACGTGGAAAGATACGAACACATTCCTCGCAGTCTCGCCCCGGTTCGGTACATTCCGTGGTTGCATCGCCGAGTACGACGTTGAAGGAAGGCCCCGCCACTTGGCCTACGTCTCGCTAGGCGGTCATATTGATGACACTGGTGATGCGCACTATGAATATAGAGACGCAGAGAGGTTTCCGCCTTGTCAGACTGTGGTGGTGACCCATGATGTTACAGGAAAGCGAATCGTTACAACCAACATCGTATTAGAGTACATTCAGGGCATCGATCCGTCTGCAACGACCGGCTACGTGGCGTCGCGTTTTCGCCGGCGTGCGAGGCCCCTCGCCTCGCTCATCCTTTACTCCAACCAAACGGCCTGGAAGATCGCACCTGCTGGAATGCTTTACCCAGTGCCCACCGCGTCGCAAAATGCACGGTCCAAAGTGGGATCACATGGGGACTATTGGTCGGCCAGTTCTGTCGTACTGTCGACAGTGTTAGGTACCTTCGCCGTCGCGGTGCTGGTGACGCGACGTGCGAATCCAAACCGCTATCAGCAACACGAACGAATGGCAAACAAATGAACAGAAGTTCCATAAGAATAGGATGGGCGCTACCGCTCTTTGTGCTCCTAGCGGCGGCGCATGCAGTCTGTTGGGTAAACAGCTCGACAAACTGCCCGGGGTCAATAACGTGGTCGGGGATGACGTGTGGTCTTTACGGACCACCATACCAGTGGTATCCGATGCCTTCATCGGCCGCCACAGGATTCAATTGCCTCATCGACGACGGCATCCCTCACTGCGTCTATCTATGCACCGACGGCTCACGTAAGAAGCTTTATACGGGCGTCACGGTTAATCTGAATAGTCTGTGTCCGTAATCGCAACTAAGTTCGACACAACAGCGCAGCGGGGGTTCAGACACCCATCTCAGCCCCCGCTGCGGATTAACTTGCCTTGCGACATTTTCGACGGACACGAACGGATGTAGCCGGCTGTCATTGTGGTTGGAGGCAACCCGACTCATTATGCGCAGATCCCCATCAAGCAGCACCAACAAGCGAGCGGCGCGAAATGAGCCGCACTTTCTTGTCTTGGGCATCATCTTGGTTGTGCTGGCTCTCCTGAAGTGTGCAGATATCTATCTGTATCCGGTACGCTACCACGGAGGGACTCTCGATCCGGTATTTCGGATTCCGATGTTACACTTGAGCCTCGGAATGGCAGGCGTTGAAATCATTTTAGGCGCTTTCATGTTGAGCACAATGTCGACCAACATGGCTGCCTATTCGAGCACGTTCTTGGGGACAGCATTTACTTTGTACCGGTGGCTGAAGACGACGTTTACTGACGAAGGTGAACCATGTGGTTGCTTAGGTGTGGCGTCCAGCTGGTCGGCCGCATTACGGTACTATCAGGACAATGTGCTTCTGACGGTCGCTGTGTTTATCTTTATGATCGGAATATTCGCACTGTTAAAGGAAACGCACTTCTCTAACCGAGGTTCGGCATGAAAGTTCACTGGACCGTCTCCGCATTGGTGCTCCCGTTGCTATTGGTGTTCGCACTAAGCGACTGCCCAGTGGACAGCGCAATAAGCGTGGGCGGTGATGATGGCTTTGAGTTGCAGAAGGAATTGCTGCTGGCCAGGCACCCGGAAATGGCTGCTCGCCTCGACAACGACCAACCGTGGCTGCACACAATTGTTACTGCCGGTCTAATGCGCTTCTTCGGCGAACACGCCGCAATACCCAGACTCTTGTCTGCCGCTTCGACAATTGCCTTGCTTCTAGCTCTCGGATATCTGTCAGATAAATGCGCCGGTGCTTTGGGCGTTGTGCTGGTTGGAGCATTCTATTTGTCGTGCGAGTCCGTGACCACACACGCGTTGGCCGCCATGCTGGAAGTGCCGGCATTGTCGTGGGGTGTCGTAGCGGCAACAATGCTTATTGCGGCTGAGCGCGGCAGGAAGCGTTGGCCACACTGGATAACGTCGATAATTCTGTTTGCCTTAGCGCTGCACATAAAACTTACCGCGATGCTTGTTGTCCCCGGAATTGTTGCCTATCTGATTGCAAGCCGAGGCGTATATCGCGGACTGTTTCTGGGCATCGTCCTCGGAGTTGTTTGCGCGTTTCTATTTGTATGTATCGGGTTGCTGTGCCCCACATTTTCGTACCGAAGCCTCTGGGGAAGTCACATGGCAGCGGAATCAGCACTTACGATTGCTCAGGCAAAGGCCTCATCTTTCCATTGGTACTACCTGTCTTCTCAGCTAGCGCTAGTCCCGGCCACCACGATGGGCGTCGTATTAGGGATCGTACGTCGTCATCCGATTTTGACTTTCGGAATTGTTTTCCTGACTACTTCTATAGCTGTTGCAATTGTTCATAGGCCGTGGTGGGGCTATTACCTTGTTCATTTATATATTCCAATGAGTCTGCTGGGGGGTGTCGCTACCGCGAACGTAGCTCAAATACTCCTACGTGGTTTCTGGAAGCGTAAATCGGAAGCCAATGAGGTGGACATGCTCTCGCAAGTAACCGCAGAAAGAGGATCATGTAACTGGTGGTCACTCTCCTTGTTGTACGTTGCGACGTGTGTAGCACTGTGGTGCGGGTTTACGTTACCGAGGTGGATCTTTGAAGTGAAGAATCTGTGCAGGCTCGAAACGGCCGACAACGCGATTGTGCTGCGCGCCATGAGGCAGTACCAGCGGCAAACTCACTGGTGCTACAGTTCTGAGGGAGCTTGGGCTTTCCAAGATGGCATGCTCGTTCCGCCAGAGTTGGTGCTACTAACGTCAAAGCGGTTTCTTAGTGGATCACTCACGATAGGCAAAGTACTTGATATAGCGAGGCGGTATAATCCAGAGGTTGTCCTTTTGAATAGAGCTAAATTGTCGGGAATGCCTGAGTGGGAAAAGTGGGTGGAGGCAGATTATGTGTTGTGCGAGCAGGATCCGGTTCACGAACTATGGGTTGCAAGACGCTTAGCCCCCCGACAACTTGGCGAACACGACGAACGGCTACGACATCTGGGATTATGAATATCTTTAAGCATCTGTTCAAGAGCGACATTGAGTTCGAAAGTGACGTGGACAAGTGGCGTAGTCAACGGGGTCTAGGGTACACTGTGCTAGGCTTCACGCAGGCAAGTGATTCTTGGAAGCGCCCTGTGCCCACTGGATTTACTCTCATCGAATTACTGGTGACGATTGCGATATTGGCGGTTCTTGCCAGTCTTGTACTGGTTGCTGTAGGGCGAGGCAAGGCAAGCGCTGGTGAAGCGAATTGCATTTCCAACCTAAAGCAGCATGGCATTGCGCTGCAAAACTTTATTAGTACAACGGGCGAGTTTCCGGGTTATACCATAAAGAGCAATGACAGCTACCAACGTGGCTCTTGGGACAATTCGATCTACAGTGATGAGGAAATAATGGCGCTGTTGACTTACGAGAAGACGGGAAGAGATTACAGGGGGTACTAAAGTGTCCGCGCGCAAAACGCCCTGAATCGTGGCCATCGGACTTGATGTATCAATATTATGGTTACAATGCGAATGGGCTGATTGGACCCAGTGGTGATGCACCATTGGGTTTGGGCAGGAGGCTGGCTGAGGATGGGACATTCCGCGCAGTTCGCGAAGTTGAAGTCATTCATCCGTCGGGGACTGTCGCGATTGGGGATGGTGTGACCGGCTGGGGGCCTAATGTAATTGATGGGCAGGGATGGTTAGGACGAATGGCACATTTTCCACCATATGGAGGATCACTTTCGGAGGCCAAGAAACGTATCAACCAACGACACGGCGGGGTTGTTAATGTGTGCTTCTGTGACGGGCATGTCGTGCCTTTACGACTCCAAGTCATGTATGAAAACACCGCCGGTGAGTACCTGCGGATGTGGAATCGCGACGATCAGCCTCATAGGGAGCGTTTGACTAAATAGAGTGGTGTCGCAGTGGCCCCCCCACCTAACGCAAGAGTTATCCGTGTGCCGATAGCCCTGTGTGATATTGGTGGCAACTACATAAAAGGAATAGTGCTTGATATTGTCATATGGCACAGCCGCGGCCGTTCTCCTGATATGGTGCGCAGGTTTTGAGTCGCATGTGCCGGTGCGATCTACCACGCCATGAGTCGTGACAGCCGGCGCGAGCCCATCTTCCAGGACGATACGGATCGGCACTGCTTCATGGAGACACTGCGCGAAGTGTGTACCAAAGCCGGCTGAGGCACCCACGCCGTCGCTCTCCTCGTGGCTCTGGCCTGTCTTCGGGTATGACCATCAGGTCCGGCGCATCCGCAAGACGTTCTACACGCACAACGGGAGGAGTTGGGGCACGCAGCGTGACATGATCTGCCTGTACGACGGCTGGAGCGTGGTTGCCGAGCTGGACGCGCGGACGCTGGCTCCGCCGCGGGACGACGCGCCAGTGCCGGGCAACCGCGACCTCCTCTGGCTCCAAACCCACGCCACGTGGCGGGAGGGGAGGGAGCAGAGATAAGGGATTAGGGGTTAGGGAGCAGAGGGCACTGGGCACGAACGGCTTCTGGACAGTGGACCAAGGGCCAAGGGCCGAAAGCCGAGACTCGAAAGCCGATTGTCCATTGCCGATTGCCGACTGCCAATGACCGATAGCTGATGACGAGTGACCAATGACAAATGACCAGTGACGAGCGGCCAATGCCCAACCTTGTCCCTAACACCGAACGCCCGCTCCGGCTCCGGCAGTTCCTCCGGTTCTGCCTGGTGGGCGGGAGCGGCGTGGTGGTGGACATGGCGGTGCTGCACGGGCTGGCAGTCGAACTGGGCTGGAACGTGAGCCTCAGCAAGGTGTGCGCGGCGGAGACCGCCCTGCTCAACAACTTTCTCTGGAATGAGGTGTGGACGTTTCGGGGTGCGGGTGGAAACGTCGAGATTCGTCGCGGTGCCGTGCATCGGCTCTGGCGGTTTCATGCCATCTGCGGGGCGGGGATTGGGCTGGCGGTGTTGGGGCTGCACCTATTCCACACCGGGCTGGGACTCGACTTGTATCTGGCCAATCTGCTCGCGATCGGGCTGGTCACGTTGTGGAACTTCGGGCTGAACGCGCGCTGGAACTGGCGCGGCATCGGGAAGAGCTAGTGTGGGCGGCGGCGTTTTCGATCTGGTTCAGGTTCGAGACTGCGGAGAGCAACACCCGGAGGCGTACTTCCGACGGTTACGCCAGGTCGGCGGGTTTGTACCGCGGCGGCGACAGCGCGGCCTCCCGCGTGTTGTCGGTTCGGCTCTGAACTTCGCGAGAGGAGTTTTCCAACGCGTTTCCGAAAACGTTGTGCTCCGGTTTTGTTTTGCTCCTCGCCCTTGAACTCCTTCGCCTGCGTCGCGTAAACTCGGCGCGTGTGAAAACACACAATTTGCGCATACGCCTATGAAACTCTCGAAATCGATCCCCTGGTTGGCCACCGCGGCGCTTGCCGTCGCTGCCTCGCTGCCAAGCCGCGCCGAACCCCCGGTCGAACATGACGCCCGCATGGCCTGGTTCCGCGAGGCGCGGTTCGGGCTGTTCATCCACTGGGGTGTTTATTCTGTGCCCGCCGGCGAGTGGAACGGTAAGACCAATTACGGCGAGTGGTTCCTCGAGGAAACCAAGATGCCCGTCTCGCAATACGAAAAGTTCGCGCAGCAGTTCAACCCGGTGAAGTTCGACGCCAAGGCCTGGGTGGCGATGGCCAAGAACGCCGGCATGAAATACATCGTCATCACCAGCAAACACCACGACGGCTTTGGCATGTTCCGGTCCGACCTCACCGACTGGTGCATCAAATCGACGCCGTTCCAGCGCGACCCGCTGAAGGATCTGTCGGTCGCCTGCCAGGAGGCCGGGATCAAGCTCTGCTTCTACCACTCGATCATGGACTGGCACCACCCGGATTGGGGTACGCGCCGCGCCTGGAACGACAAGGCCCCCGCCACCCCGCCCAACATGGACCGCTACGTCGCCTACATGAAAGGGCAGCTCAAGGAACTGCTCACGCGCTACGGCCCGATCGGCATTCTGTGGTTCGACGGCGAATGGGAATCGCCCTGGACGCACGCGCGTGGCGTGGATTTGTACAATTACGTCCGCAGCCTCCAGCCGCAGATCATCATCAACAACCGCGTTGGCAAGGCGCGTTCCGGCATGGCGGGCATGGACAAAGGCGCCGAACGCGTCGGCGATTACGGCACGCCCGAACAGGAGATTCCTGCAACCGGTTTCGGCGCGGGCGTCGATTGGGAGTCGTGCATGACCATGAACAACCACTGGGGCTACAACCAGCATGACCAGAACTGGAAATCGACCACGACCCTCGTCCGCAACCTGATCGACTGCGCCAGCAAAGGTGGCAATTACCTGCTCAACATCGGACCGACGGCGGAAGGCCTGTTCCCCGAACCCAGCATCGAGCGCCTCGCCGAGATCGGCGACTGGATGAAGGTGAATCACGAGGCGATCTACGACACCACCGCCAGTCCGTTCAAGAAGCTGGCCTGGGGCCGCTGCACGCAGAAGCCGGGCAAGCTTTACCTGCACGTGTTCGACTGGCCGGCCGATGGCCGCCTCGTAGTGCCGCTGG
Organism: bacterium; assembly: GCA_021823625.1. Classification (GTDB taxonomy): domain Bacteria; phylum Verrucomicrobiota; class Verrucomicrobiia; order Limisphaerales; family J093; genus DSVZ01. The sequence continues at coordinate 8,009 of JAKANS010000049.1, forward strand.
CCAGCGCGGTCAAGGCCGCGTACCTGCTCGCCGCGCCTGCCACGAAATTCACCGTGGACAGTACGGCCGAGGGCAAAGTCGTTCACGTGCCGGCCGCGTCGCCGACGCCTCATGCCGGCGTGGTGGTGCTTGAAATCGAAGGCGCGCCCAACGTCCTCGCCACTACTGCCGCGATCAAGCAGGCCGGCGACGGCTCGCTCACTTTGAAGGCTGCGGACGCGGAGTTGGTTGGCCAGCGCATCAAGTTGGAGAGCAAAAACGGTGTGCCGAACATCGGCTACTGGATCGACGCGCAAGACCGGGCCGAATGGACGGTCAGCATCGCGAAAGCCGGCACGTACGAGGTTGAGGCCGCTTACGCGTGCGCGCCGGATTCGGGTGGCAGCGAATGTGTCCTGACGCTGGGCGACGCCGAACTCACCGCCACCGTCGAACCCACCGATGGCTGGGATGATTTCCAGACCGTGACGATCGGGCAGGTCACCGTGAGCAAGCCCGGCACTTACACCGCAGCGGTGAAGGCGCGCTCCAAGCCGGGCCTGGCGGTGGTGAATCTGCGCTCGTTGGTGCTACGCTGAGCGGCCAGGACAACAGCGGCAGTCCGGCAGGGTCGTGAATGTTCGCCCGGCACGGGGCGTCAACCTCCACCGGATAGACACACGGCGTTACCCCGGCACCGAGTCGGGTGAAGCCCGTGATGACCATGCGGATCACCGACGTACTCGTTAAGAAGGGACTGCTCACGCGGGAGCAATTGAGCGAGATCCAACGGCTGCAAAAGGCCGAGGGCTTGCGCATTGATCGCGCGATCGTCCGGCTGGGCTTCCTCACCGAGCGTCAGATGCTCGCGGCGCTGGGAGTGCATCTCGGTCTCAAGGTGGTGGACCTGGCCGAAATGACCATCGGCCGCGAAGTGCTCCGGTTGCTTCCGCCCAAACTGGTCTTCCGCAAGCGGCTGCTGCCCATCGCCCGGGAGAACGGCGCCATCGAAATCGCCACCAGCGATGCGTTTGACATGAGCGCGATGGATGAGGTGCGGTTGCTGACCGGTCTGACCGTGCGGCCGGTGCTGGCGTCGGCCGACGAGATCGACAAGCTCATCAAAGCCCATTACGGCGTCGGCGGTGACACCATCGATGAGATGGTGGCCGAAGACGCCGTGAGCGTTTCCGCCGACGGCGCGACGAGCGAGGACCTCCTCGAGATGGCGCAGGAAGCCAGCGTCATCAAGCTGGTAAACGAGATCATCATCGAGGCCGTGAACGAACGGGCCAGCGACATCCACGTCGAGCCTTACGAGCACTCGCTGTCGATCCGTTACCGCATCGACGGTGTGTTGCAGGAAGCGTCCTTGCCGCCGCAGATTCATCGCTTCCAGGCCGCGATCATCAGCCGGCTGAAGATTCTCGCGAACCTCAACATCGCCGAGCGCCGCGTGCCCCAGGACGGCCGCATCGAGTTCAGCGTCGGCGGCCGGCAGATCGACGTGCGCGTGAGCGTCATTCCGATGCTCTTCGGCGAAGGCATCGTCATGCGGTTGCTGGACAAGGCGAACGTGCTTTTCACGCTCACCCAGTTGGGCATGGACGATGGCACTTTCGGTCGCTTCCAGGGACTCATCCAGCGCCCGCACGGCATCATCCTGGTGACCGGCCCGACCGGCAGCGGCAAGACGACGACGCTTTACGCCGCGTTGAACGCCCTCGTCAGCCCGGAAATCAAGGTGCTCACCGTCGAGGATCCGGTGGAGTACCATCTGCACGGGGTCAATCAGATCCCCGTCGATCCGAACGTGGGCATGACGTTCGAGCGCGGCCTGCGCGCGATTCTCCGACACGACCCGGACGTGATCATGATCGGCGAAATCCGCGACTTGGAGACCGCCCGGGCGGCGATTGCCGCGGCGCTGACCGGGCATCTGGTTCTCTCCACGCTCCACACAAACGATGCAGCATCGGCGCCGATGCGCCTCATCGACATGGGCGTGGAATCCTTCCTGGTCAGCAGCACGTTGATCGGCTCGATGGCCCAGCGCCTGGTCCGCAGAATTTGCCCGAAATGCCAGACCAGTTACGCGCCCGATCCCAAAACGGTCCCGGACGATTTCGGCGGGCCGCCGGCCGAAGGCTTCCGGCGCGGCACCGGCTGCGAAGCGTGTCGTGGCACCGGCTTTCGCGGGCGGACCGGCCTGTACGAATTGCTGGTGATGAACGACGAATTGGCGGACCACATTCTGCACCGGCGCCCGCCCAGCGAACTCATCCAAGCGGGACGCCGCGCGGGATTGCGGCTGCTGCGCGAGGACGGCTGGCTGAAGGTGCGGCAAGGCGTGACGACCTTGGACGAAGTGGTGACTTGCACCGCGGTCTGACCGCGAACTGCACCGGCGCATGGCGGATTTTCATTACGTGGCCAAGACGCCGGCGGGCGACACCGTCACCGGCGTGATCGCGGCGGAGACGGAGGCCTCCGCCTTGCGTGTGCTCGGCGAGCGGAACCTTTTCCCGTTGACGCTCCGCGATCATTCGAGCGCCGCCCGCCAAAAAACGACCCACCGCCGCGTGCGCACCCGCGATGTGGGCGTCATGTACGGCCAGCTCGCCGACCTGATCGGGGCTGGCGTGCCGTTGCTGCGGGCGCTGGACTCGCTCATCAAATCGACGGTGAACACGCGGCTGGTCGAGGTTTTGCGCGAAGTGCGGTCCGCCGTGGCGGATGGCAAGTCGCTCAACGAAGCGTTCCGCGACTTTCCCGAGGTGTTTCCGCCGCTGCACACCGCGATGGTGCAGGCGGGCGAGCGGGCCAGTTTTCTCGAAGACGTGCTGCGCAGCCTCGCAGGCTTTCTCGAGCGACTGGACGAACTGCGCAGCACAGTGATCGGCTCGATGATCTACCCGGCCTTGCTGGCCGCGGTGGGCACGGTGGTTCTCACCGGCGCGCTGCTGTTCTTCGTGCCCCGGTTCGAGCCGCTGCTCGGCGACGCGCCCAAGCCTTTGCCCACCGAACTGGTCTTTGCCATGAGCCGTGCGCTGCGGAGCTACTGGTATCTCCTGGCGCTGGCGTTCGGCGGGGTGGGGGTGTTGGTCTGGGGCGGCATTGCCAGCGAGCGCGGGCGGCGGCTGTTCGAAGAATGGCGCCTGCGCATTCCGGTGGTAGGCACGGCGCTGCGGCTGCTGGCCATCACCCGGTTCTGCCGCATTCTGGGGACGATGCTGGCGAACGGCGTGCCTTTGCTCCAGGCGTTGGCCATCAGCCGCGGGGCAACCGGTTCCCGGCTCATGGCCGACCGGATCACGGACGCAATGGAAAACGTCCGTGGCGGCAAGGCCCTGACTGAACCGTTGCGGGTGGGCGGGTTGTTCCCCGAGCAAATCCTGGCGATGATCCGTGTGGCGGAGGAATCCAACCGGCTCGACAAGGTGCTGCTGACGATCGCCGACACGGTCGAGCGGCGCACGAACCGGCAGGTGGACCAGACCGTGCGTCTGCTGGAGCCGTTGATTTTGTGTCTGGTGGCGATGGCGATCGGTTTTCTGGCGCTGGGCCTGCTCCTCCCCATTTTCACGATGGCCAGCGCGCTGGGCCGGAGTTGAGGCCACCGTTCGGCGTCCGGGTCGAATCCGGCGGCGAACCGTCGCGTCGGTTGGACTGGGATGGCCGTTGAATGCCTGTAACTTCGTGGCCGTCTCTAACGTCGAGTTCAATAGATTATGACCGTACGCACCCTTGTTCGGAAAGTGGCCCGCCGGGCGCCGCAGCGCGGCTTCACGCTCATCGAGATTCTGCTGGTGATCGTGATCATCATGATGCTTGCTGCTGCGCTCGTGACGTTCGTTTTGCCGCAGCAAGCCGGCGCCGAAAAGAACACCACCCGACTGCTGCTGATGCAGGTGCAGACCTCGCTCGACACTTACCGGATGAATCTCGGTCATTACCCGAGCGAAGAAGAAGGTGGGTTGGGCGCGTTGCTGGTGAAGCCGCAGTTCGAGAACGAACAGCTCGGCGAGCGCTGGCAGGGACCTTACCTGAAGCCCGGCACGAAACTGCTCGACGCCTGGGGACACCAGGTGGTTTACGACTTGCAGAACCTCGCCACCTCCGCGACCGGCGATACCAACGGCATTCCCTACAAGCTTTACTCGCTTGGACCCGACGGCCAGCCCGACACCGACGACGACATTAAACTGGACACCACGCAGGACGCGAACACGGATGCCAAGAGCGTTCTCGACTCGAACAAACAATAGGGGCGCCCAGCCGAGATGCGAACCAAACGACCTCAAGCGGGTTTCACCCTCCTCGAGTTGCTCTTGGTGGTGGTGCTGTTGGTGCTGTTCGCGGGCGCCGCGGTCATGAACCTCGCCCCGCTCTGGCAGGGGGCGGCGTTGGACGAAGGCGTCGGGCAATTCGAGAGCCTCCTGCGGTTCGCCCGCGCCGAGGCCGCCCAACAGGGGCGTCGCGTCCAACTGCAACTCGCCGCCGCTCCGCTGTCGCCGGAAACGTCGGCGGCCACCGACACGCCGCCGATCCAGCTTCGCTGGGAGCCGCAGCCACTGAGCCAGCCGGGCTTATTCGTGGAAAACCAGTCCACGGCGCCGCTTGCGCGCTCCGTAAACGAACTGGTTCGCGTCGAAACCGTTCGCCGCCTGGACAGCGTGCCGGCCGCCCCCATTGCGGACGCAACCACCACCAGCACCGGCTTTCCGGTGCTGACAGGAATGGATCAAAGCCTGGCCGCGACCAACACTGAAACCTGGCCGCCGATCATGTTTTACCCGGATGGCTCGTCGGATTCGGCGGTCATCCTCCTGGCCTCCGCGGACAACGCCGATTCGCGGCGGATGCTGGTGCGTTGGAACGGGATCAGCGGGACGGCGGCCCACCACCAAGCCGAACCGGACGATCTGCCCGGCGGCATGAATGACCCGGCCGGGGCGGCGCAACCGCTCGAACCGGCGTCCGTGGCCCGCTCGGCCTTGGGGCAGGCGGTGCCTTGATCCGGTGGAGACGCCATGCAGTCCGTCCGACAGGCTCAGCACGCGCGGCGGCCGGGGACGCGGTCGGTGGCCCGTTCGCGGCGGGGCGCGGTCCTGTTGGAGGTGATTCTGGCGCTGGCGTTGTTCGTTTTCGCTGCCGCCGTCGTCAGCAACAGTCTGCACTCGGCCGTCGAGCGCACGGCGCGCCTTCACCTCCAAACCCACGCCTTGGACCTGGCGGTGTCAGTCTTGTCCGAAATTCAGATGGGCGTGCTTCCGCTCACACCAGCCGGGCCGGAACCCTTCGAGGCGCCCTTCGAACCGTGGACCTGGCAGGTCGAAGTTTCACCTTACTCGTTCGACACCGAGGACGCGTCGGGCCTGCAGCTCGTTTCGGTGGTGGTGCGGAACGAGGGGGAAAACGCCGTTCAACGGCTCACCCAACTGGTCGCGCCGCTGCCAGCCGCGGAAGGCGTGGACGCCACCGGGGATCCAGGAACGGCGACGACGGGTGGTGATTCGGCGGCCAGCAGCGACTCCGCACTTCGATGAGAGCGACGCCGGCAACCGCCTCCGCCTTGGGGGCTCGCGTTCGACGCCGCGGCTTCACGCTGCTGGAAGTCATCATGGCTCTCTCCATCGCCCTCGGATTGCTGGCCGTGGTGCTGTTTTTCTATCAGCAAGCTTCGCGACTGCGCGATGCCACGCTCGCCGACACCTCGCGTTTGGCGGCGGTGCGCTTGTGCCTGGACCGGCTCGCCACGGAACTCCGCACCGCCAGCACGCGCCCCGGCACCTTCCGCGGCGGACCGCAGTCGATCGAATTCGTGCAATGCGACTCCGCCTCGCCTGCGTCGTGGGTGGCCGGCTCGAACACGATCGGGGTCGTCGATCGTTTTCCGGTTCGGCGCATCCGCTATGCCGGCCGCGCTCTCGACGAAAGCGGGAGCGTGAACGGCAACGTGAGTGGCGTGGATCGCTCGGAAGAGCCGCTGGTCCCGGCCACGCCGGCGGCGGCTCCCGACGATACGGATTTGGCAGGCGACGAGTCCACCGGCACGAACGCTTTCCCGATGTTGGACACGCTGACCGAGACGAACACCGACCTTGTGTTGGGCGCCACGAACCAGACCCCGGTTACCACGGTGACGACCGGTGACACGGGCATGTTCATCTCCGAACTGCAATATCTGCGGCTGCGTTATTGGGACGGGACGGCCTGGCTCGATTCGTGGACGGCCAGCGGTCTGCCGCGCGGGGTGGAGGTCAGCCTCGCCACCGAAGGGTTGCCAGCCGACGCTGCGCCCGACGCGTTGCCGAGCGAGTTGTTCCGGCGTGTGATCGCGTTGCCCACTGCTTTGAACGAGGTTGTCCGCGCGGGCGGAGTGTCATCCGAAGATGACGCCGCCGACCGGGCCGGCTCGGCCACCGACGAGGATGTTCCATGAAGGCGCTCCGGGATCCTCATCGCCACCGGTCGTCGCGCGCCTTCGTGCTGCTCACGGTGCTCGTGGTGGTGATGTTGAGCTCGATGCTTGCGGTCAGCCTGCTTTTCGCGCTCAAGGCCGATGTCACCGCGCAGACGACGGGCGTGCAGCAAGAGCAAGCCTGGAACGCGGCGATGAGCGGAGTCACGCGCGCCATCGCTGTGGCGCAAGCCTCAATGCGCGGCCTGCCGGCCTGGCAGGAAAACGCTGCTGCCTTCCAGAACCAGTTCGTCGTCCAGGATGGCGACGACCAGTGGTATTTCACGGTGTATTCGGCCTCGGATTCGTTCACCGCCGAGATTCGGTACGGACTGACCGACGAATCGGCCAAGATGAATGTTTACCACACCGATCCGGCGTGGCTCGCGAGTTTGCCACACCTCACCGCCGAACTGGTGCAGGCGTTGTTGCCCGGCTCGGAAGCCTCGGCTGGCGACGCTGCCACCAACAGCGTTGACGCCTTCGATCGCACCTCCGCGGCCGGCGATAGCAGCCGCACGAACGATGCGACGACTGACGCCCTGACGTCGCCGGCTGCCTCGCCGACGGTGGCGACGCCGGCGCGCCCCACCGGCCCGGCCGGTTCGCTCGAAGAACTGTTTGCCATTGCCGGGCTGGACCCGCAGTTGCTTTACGGCGAAGACGCAAATCTGAATCTTCGGCTCGATCCCAACGAAGACGACGGCGACGCCCAATGGCCGCCGGACGATGGCAACGGCCAGTTGGACCTCGGTCTGCAAGCCGACCTCACCCTCGTCAGCTATGATCGGAACGAGGATGCCGAAGGCAAACCGCGCCTCAACCTGGCCAGTGCCTCGGCCGACGACCTCGCGCAGTCCGGTCTGCCCCAGATCGCGCGCGACTACCTCGACGCGATGAAACGCGCCGGTCAGACACTCGCGCAGCCGGCGGACCTGCTCGAGGCCGAAGGCGACTTCAAAGACAAGTCGGGCAAGCCCGTGCATCTCCGCTCCGGCATCGACCGGGAGAACCTGGCGACGCTGCTTGACCGTTGCACTACCACGAACGCGACCCAACTCGCCGGCTTGCTCAACGTGAACACCGCGTCGCGCGAGGTGCTGGCCGCGATTCCGGCCGTGGGCGAAGCGCTGGCCGACAGCATCATCGCCACCCGGCAGGGGCTCAGCGCCGACGAAGCCCGGACGCCCGCGTGGCTTTACCGGCGCGGGCTGGTGAGCGCCGACGAGTTCAAGAAACTGGCGCCGCTCCTGACCACGCGCAGTCTGCAGTTCAGCTTCCGTTGCGTCGGGTACGCCGTGCCCTCCGGGCGATGCCGCGTGCTGAGCGTGGTGGTGGACCTCGCGGCCCGGCCGGCGCGCATCCTGGCGATCCACGATCTGACCCGCTTCGGTTTTCCCGTGCCGCTCGAAGTTTTGCAGAACGGCGACGCGGGGGCTTCGATGCCGGCGATGGCGCGGGGTGGCGGCGGCCTTTGAGCAAAGCGAACATGGCTTTGAACCTTTCCAACCTTCTGCCCAAACTCACCGCCCGCCAGAGCGAGGCCGACGGACGATCGCAGCGAAAGCGCCGCACCAGCATCACCGCGCTGGATATCGAGGGCGGGTGGTTGCACGTGGTCCAGGCCGCGATCCGCGGCGGGCAAATCCGAATCGTCCGGCACGCGGCCGCGGCGTTGGAGTGGGAGCCGGGCGCCAACCCGGAAGACGCGGCCACACTGGGGGCGGCGGTGGCCCGTGCCTGGAAGCCGTTGCGGATCGTTCCCGGACCGGTGGTGATGGGCGTGCCGCGCGCCCAGGTGATGCTGCGCAACCTCGAATTGCCGCCGGCGCAACGCCCGGCGGAAATCGCGGCGATGGTGCACTTCCAGGTCAGCCGCGACCTGCCTTTCCGGCTCGACGAAGCGTTGCTCGATTTCAAGGTTTTGGCGGGAGCCGACACCGCGAGCCCGATGGCGAACCCACTGGCTGGCGAGGGCCCCGCCCTTGGCTCCGAGGCCAAGCCGGCCGGCAAAACGCAGGTGCTCGCCGCGGTGGCGCGGCGCGACACGGTGGAGCATTACCTCACCCTGGCCAAAGCCGCGGGCCTCAAACTCGCCGGCCTGGGCCTGCGGTCGCTGGCCAGCGCGCGCGCGGTCGAATTCTGTCACCGTGAGGCCGCCGGCGGTTGCGTGGCGCTCGTTTCGGTGCGGGGCAGCGAAGTGATCTTCGATGTCTTGCGCGACCGGGCCCTGGTTTACAGCCGCGTCGGCACGCTGCCCGCGACGTTGGCAGTGCCGGCCGACGCGGCGGCGAATGACCCGACGGCGATCGAGTCCACCGTGCTGGAAGTCGTGCGCAGCCTGCACAGCTACGAGAACGCCGAAGGCCACGGTCATATCGTGCGGATTTTTGTGGCCGGCGCCACGGGCGCAGAAGCGAAAATCGCGGCGGCCTTGAGTCAGCGATTCGCTGTGCCGGCGCAGGTCGTCGATCCCGCCGCGGCCTTGCGCGACGCGGAAGGCGACCCCGGGCGGCTCGCCACCGCGCTGCCGGCCATTGGCCTGGCGTTGGGCGCGCTCGACCCGGACGGCTTTCCCTTCGATTTCCTCAACCCGAAACGCCCGCCCGTGCCGCGCGACCGCCGGCGCGTCCGGCGACTCGGGTTGGTGGCCGCTGCGATGACGGTGGTACTCGGCGTGGCCGGCCTGCGCACGCACTGGTTGCGACAGCGCGAAGCGCAACGCGCCGAGGTCCAGCAACAAGTTGGGCTGGCGACGAAGAATCTCGGCGCTTATCGGTTGGTGCGCGGCCAGGCACGAGTTTTGAAAGACTGGGAGGGCGGCGGCCACAACTGGCTGGATCATCTGGCCCTGCTCAGCAGTTTGTTGCCGCCCAGCGATGAGCTTTACGTGACCTCGATCTCCACTGGCGGCCGCAATACGCTGACGCTCACGGCGAAGGTCCGTCGCGGCGAAATCGTGGACCGCCTGAGCGCCACGCTGCGCGCCGCGGGTTACGACGTGAAACCGCCCGCCATCTCGCCCGCCGGCGACCGGTTCGGCTACCCGTTCCAGGCCAATCTCGAAATCGCGGTGCCGGTCAAGCTCACCAATGACTTGGACCACCTCGAGGTGGAGTCGCGCCCGCTGCGGCGGCGACCAGCCGAGCGCAAGGCCGCGTCGGCGCCACCACCGTCGCCCCCGCATTCCACGCCCGCCCCAGCAGCCTCAGCGGCTGCCGCCCCGCCCGCGCCGGTACCGGCTGAGATCGCCCCCGTAGCGGTGGCGCCGGCCAAGCGGGCCGCCGCACTGGACGAACGGCCGCGTCGGGGCCGGCGCCCCTTCGGGCCGGGGGGAAGGAGGCCGCAGTGAATCCGCGCACCCGTTTGCTGGCCTTCGCGGTACTGGGTCTGGCCGGCCTGATCATCGTCGGTTTCCTGATCAAAGGCGTCCTCGTGCGCCCGCTGCGCGCCATCGACGACCAGATCGTGCAACTGCGCGTGAAGTTGAACGGGCTCGAGCAGGAGCGGCGCGCCTTTTTGGCGGCCGACAGCGAGGTGCGAGCCGGCGCGGCGCGGATGTTTGGCGCCGACGCAGACGAGGCTGAGGCCCGGCTCGGCGCGATCCTCACGGCGCAGATTGTCGCCGTGAATTTACGGGAGGCGGACTTCACGCGTATGCCCAGCGGGCGCCGCCGCTTGCCGGGCGCGGAAGAAATCGGCTGGACCATCCAGGGCGAAGGCCCGCTGCCGCGCGTGCTGGACCTGTTGTTCGTGCTGCAACAGGATCCGCGATTGCACCGGTTGGAGAGCCTCGCGCTGTCGCCGGCCAACGAGGGTGGCCGGGTCCGCGTGCGTTTTCGCTATCTTTCGCTGGTGCTCAAGCCGGCGCCGGATTTCAAGCCGGTGACCGACCTCGCGCAGGCGAACCTCGATTCGCCGCAACGCCATCGTTATGACGCCATCATGCGCCGCGACCTGCTGCGGCCGATGCTGGCGGGCGACCACGAACCGCCGCCGGCCGCGTCCGAGCCGGTTCAACAGGCGAACGTGGACGCGCAGAATCTCAAAGTGGTTTCGCTGTCCTCCTGGGAGAACCAGCCGGAGGCGCATCTTTACGACGGACGCAACCAGAAAACCACGGTCTGCCACCCCGGCGAGAAGCTGCTCGACGGCGAGCTGGCGATGGTGGATTACCGGCCGCTGCCGTGGCCGGGCAAACCCGGATTGCTTTCCTACAGCCGGCTGATCTGGCGGATCGGTGAGGAGTATTGGGCCGTGGAAATCGGCCAGACCCTCGCCGAACGCCGCCGGCTGTCCGCGGCGGAACTGCCTCCGTCGCTCAAGCCAAACCTGCAAACCAGTCTTTCCCCATGAGATTCCAAGTCCTCTTGCTGAGTGTGCTCGGCGCGTTTTCGCTGACGCGCACGACCGTTGCCGCCGATGTCGCTCCCGCCGCCGCCAACACGAATTCCACGTCCGCTGCGCCCGCGGTGGTCACCGCCTCCACGGACACTGCGCCCACGAACGCCGCGCCGACGGCCAACGCGGTCGCCGCCACGAATGCGGTGACCAGCACGAACACCGTGCCCGCCACTCCGGCTCCGGTCGTTGCCGCGGCGCCAGAACCGCCGGCGACAGTCACCACCAACGCGCCGGTCGCCAATACCGGAATCCGCTTCGATTTCAACGGTATGCCTTACACCGACGCGTTGCAGCGGTTCGCCCAGATGGCTGGGAAACCGTTGATTGCCGACACCGCGGTCGAAGGCACGCTCACCTTTTCCGACCCGAAGCCGTACACGTACGGGGAGGCGCTGGACACGCTGAACCTGATCCTGGCGACCAAGAATGTGATGCTCGTCGAGGCGGACCGTTACCTGCGGCTGGTGCCGTTCAAGGCGCTGCCGCAAATGCCGCTCAAACTCCTGCACGGTCTGGCCAACATTGGCGACGTGCGGCCCGGTGAAATCGTCACCGTGGTGCTCGACCTCAAAAACCTCGACGCGGGCGAACTCTCGCAGCCGATCAGTTCGATGTTGTCCTCCGCCGGCTCGGTGGCCTCGTTGTCCCGCGGCCGGGGGTTGATCGTGACCGACCGGCTCGAAAACATCCAACGCATCCGCCAGTTGCTGACCGAGATCGACACCGCCTCGCCGGTGCAGCGGCAGGTCAAGACCTTCAACTTGCGACGCGTATCCGGCACGTTGATGGCCGACCTCCTCAACCGCACGTTCGGCATCGCCACCGCCCCGAAACGCACCGTTTTCAACGAACAGCGCAAGAGTTACGAGGTCCTGCCGCCCGATCCCACGGATTACGTGACGGCGATCTTCGCCGAGGCATCGAACACGCTGGTTCTGTTCGGTCCCTCCGAGCGCATCGCGATGGCCAGCGATTTGATCGACCGCTTTGAAAGCGAAGCCGGCGCGCGCGCCAGCGAAATCAAGGTCTTCTATCCGCAGATGCCGGTCGAGGAACTGGCCGGGATGATCCGCCAGGCCATTCCCGGTATTGCTGGCCGGGGCGACCGTGGCGGCGACAGCGGAACCAAGGCCAAGGTCATTGCCGACACGACCAGCAACCGGCTCATTGTCACCGCTCCCGCGGCGGGCCAACTCGACGCGATCTCCGCCTTGATCCAACGCCTCGACCCGTCCACGCAGGAGAGCGCGCCGGCCAAAACGCCGGGCGAGGCGGCGCCGACGCGCGAATTGCGGGTGGTGGATCTCAAATCCGGTTCCGCCCAGGCGCTGGCGCCGATGTTGCGCGCGGCGATGACCGACCTGGGCCGCAACCAGACCGGCCCGACCGCGATGGCGCAGGTTCGCATCCAGGCCGCGCCGTTTGGGAACCGCCTCCTGTTGACCGGCATGCCCGACGCGTTGAACGACGTGATGCGGTTGGTCGAACAGTTGGACACCGTGAGCGAACCGGCCGAAGTCACGCGCGTGTTCAAGCTCCGGAATTCGAATGCCGGACGCCTGGCCAATTTGATCATGTCGGCGATGGGCGGTTACGGCGGGCGGCGGCGCGGGGGCGGCGGCTTCGTTGCCGCGGCGTCCGAGGACCGCAGCAATTGCCTGATCGTGGCGGCGTCTGAGGCGCAGATGAAGACCATCGAAGAGCTGGTCAAACAGCTCGAGGAAGTTGGCGGCACGAGCGGGCGGCAGTTGAAAATCCTCGAGCTGACCAATAACTCCGCCTCGACTGTGGCCGGTACGCTTTCCCGCCTGTTCGCCCCCCAGGTAAACTCTTACGACCCGACCCAGCGCATCGTGGTCACGCCTACGCCCAACGACCGGGCGCTGGTGGTCGAGGCCGACGAGAAGATGCTGCCGCGCCTCGAGGAAGCGGTGAAGACGTTGGACACCGCCACCGCCACGGCGGGCATCGAGCTGCGGGTGGTCGAGGTGAAGTCCGGCTCCGCACAGGCGCTGGCGCCGATGTTGCAGCAGGCGCTGGGAGAGTTGAGCCGGCAGGGCGGCGGCGCGGGCGCGCTCACGCAGGTGCACGTGCAACCATCTCCGGTGGGCAACCGCCTGCTCCTGACCGGGCCCGCCGAAGCGCTGGATCGCGTGGAAAAACTGATCGGCCAGCTCGACAACGTGCAGACCACCCAGACCACTCGCGTTTTCAAGATGAAGAGCGCCGACGCCCGGCAGGTGGCTAACATGATCATGAGCGCGATGGGCGGCTACGAGGCCCGTCGCCGGGGCGGGCCGGCGGTCAGCGCCGCGGCGGAGGAGCGCAGCAACTGCGTCGTGGTCTCCGCGCCCGAAGCGCAGATGAAACTCGTTGAGGAAGTCGTCACCCGCCTTGACGAAGCGGGTGGCACAGGCGGTCGCCAGTTGAAAATCCTGCCGGTGACCAACAACTCTGCCGCCTCGATCGCCGCGATGGTCGCGCAATTATTCTTCCCGCAAATCCGCACTTCGGATGCGAGTCAACGCATCGCCGTGACCGCCGCGCCGGACGACCGCGCGCTGGTGGTGGAAGCCGAGGAAACGATGATGGCCCGGCTCGAAGAGGCCGTGAAGGCACTCGATGTCGAGCCCGCCCGCGGAACCATCGAAGTCCGTACCTACGCGTTGCCGGAAGGCCGGTCCGCCGATCTCGCCGCGTCGCTGAGCCGGCTCTTTGTCGAGCAGGAGGCGGGGCGGCGCCGGTTCGACATGGCCGGCCCACCGGCCCCGCCGGCGCCACGCTTCGAAATCGACGGTGCGTCGGAGATGCTGATCGTCGCCGCCACGGCGGAGCAGTTTGCGCGGATCGAGAAGGTCCTCGACGACTTGCGCGCGGCGGCGGCGATGTCGTCGCAAATCCGGACGTTCCGCCTCGAACACGCCGAGCCTACGGAGGTCGTGGACGTGCTGCAGTCGATGCTGCTGGGCGACACCACCGCCCAGCGCTGGCGCGGGCCGCGGGGTTACCGGGGCGGCAGCGGGTCGGCGGAGTTGCGCATCGCAGCCGCGCCCGCCCTCAACGCCGTGGTCGTCCAGGCTTCGCCCGAAAAACTCGCCGTGGCCACGCAACTCATCAAGACGCTCGACAAGCCGCGCACCGACGGCGCTGCGTCCGTTCAGACGGTGCATTTGCAGAAGGCGCAGGCCGACGCCGTGGCCACCGCGGTCATGCAATCGCTCTCCGCGAAGAATCCGCGCAACACGCCGCCGTCCGTGAGCGTCACCGCCGTGCCGGGCAGCCGCAGCCTCCTGGTCAATGGGCCGGAGGCGGAGGTGGCCAAGGTGATGCAGTTGATCCGCGAGCTCGACCAGGAAAGTCCGAGCGACCAGCCGCAGACGCGGGTGTACCGCCTTGAAAACGGCGACGCCCGCGAACTGGCGCGGGTGATGACCCAGTTGCTGCAAGGCCTGTCGCGCGCGCAGCCGCGGTTCGCGAGCAGGTATCAGCGCGACACCTTCACCGTCGCCGCCGACGACCGGACCAACTCGCTGATCGTTTCGGGCACGCCGGAGTGTTTCGCGCTGGTGGAACAATTGTTGCCCGCGCTCGATCAATCGCCGCAGCACTCGGACCGGCAGGTGCAGTTCTACTGGCTGCAAAACGCCGACGCGTTCGATGTGGCGACAAAGGCCGAAGCGTTGTTTTCGGACCGGCCCAAAGCCGAACAGCCGGCGATCGAGCCGGACACCTTCGCGAACTCGCTGACCGTCGTCGCCAAGCCGGCGGACCTCGTGGACATCGAGGCGGTGGTTCAAAAACTCGACTCGATGGCGCGCGACACCAGCCTGGTAGTGCGGATGATCCCGCTGTCGGAAATTCCGGTGGAGCGCATGGCGACGATGTTGACCAACATCTACGCCCAGATGAGCGACGGGCAGATTCAGTTTGTGGACCGTCTGCCCACGCCGCCGCCCCGGCCGGTCACGCCCCCGACCACAACCAATACCAACGCCCCCGCCGTCGCACCGACGAATGCACCGGCAAGCGCGCCAATCGAGGCGAGCGCCGCTGCGCCGGTGGTGACGATCGCCGTGGACAAGACCGCGAATGCGTTGATCGCCTCCGGTCCGGCCTACGAGCTTGATCACATCCAGTCGCTGGTGACCGAGTTGACCCTGTCGTTTGCCACGCCGGAATTCGAGATTCGCCAGTTTCGCTTGAAGGAAGCCGATCCGGTGGTGGTGGCGCGGGTGTTGAACGAACTGTTCAAACCCACGCCGGTGCCGGGGCAACCGCCGAACCAACCGGGCCAGCCACCGCGCGGTCGCCAGCGCGGCGAAAATGGCGGTGGCCAGGGACGCCAGGGTCAGGCGAACCCGGCCCAAGGCCAGCCGCCACAACCCGGTCAACCGCCCCAGCCCGCCGTGCCCAAAGTGGCCGTGGTGGCCGAGTCACGCACGCACAGCGTGATCGTTCGCGCCCGGCCGGCCGACTTCACGCTGCTCGAGTCGATCATCAAGCAACTCGACGAAGGCGGTCTCAGCGCCGAGCTGGCCCACCGGTTGGTGCCGCTGCAACACGTCACGCCCGAGCGCGTCCTGCCGCTCGTCCGCCAGATGCTCACGCAGCTCAACACCACCCGCCCCGGCGAGCCGGTGGCCATCGCGGGCGATCCGCGGAGCCGGGGCATTTTCCTGGTGGGGCGCGACAGCGTGCTCGGCCAGGTCGAAGCGCTCGTGCATGAACTCGACACCTCGTCCGAGTTCGCCGAGATCGAGGTGCGGGTGTTTTCGTTGAAGAATGCGCAGGCCGCGCCGCTGGCGACGTTGTTGAAGGATTTGTTCCGGCCGGACAGCGCCAACGAAGTGAGCGCCGAGGCCCGCCAGTTGCAGGAGCAGGTCAGCCGTTTGAAACTCCAGGACGAGCACGGCAATCCTATCGGCCTGGACCTCACCCAGCCGATCAAGATCCTCGCCGATCCGCCGCAAGCCACGGCCGGTGGCGCGAACCGGCTGGTCATCGGTTCCACGCCCAACAACCTCCAGGCCCTCGCGGCCGTGGTGGGTTTGCTGGACCAGGTGCCGCTGGCCGAAGGCATCACCGCCCGCATTGTGCGGCTCCAACACGTCGATGCCAGCATCGTGGCCCAGACGCTCAACTCGATTTTCCAGCAAGGCCAGCAAACGGCGCCCAACGGAGGCGCACGCCGGGGCGGTGGCCCTGGCCGCCTGGGCCGGGCCGGCGGCGCGGCGGTGGGCGCGCTGGGCAACGCGCTGAACGTCGCGGTGGACACGCGCAGCAATCTCCTCGTTTTGAGCGGCCAGCAAGAAACACTCACGCTCGCCGAGGCGATCATCAAAGACCTCGACCGCGATGCCGACGTGGCAGTCACCGAAGTGCGCCTGTTCCATCTCGACCACGCCACGGCGACGCGCCTGGTGCCGATGTTGCGGGCGGTGTTCACCGAAGGCGGCGGCCAGGGCGGTCGCGGCCTCGCCGGCCAGGTCAGCCGGTTGCGCACGGTGATCGAGGGCAAAGATGCGAAGACCACCGAGCAGGCCCAGGCCCGGGCCGCCATCAGCATCCAGGCGGACGACGCCAGCAGCACGGTGATCGTGGCCGCGCGGAGCGATGTGATGCCGCTGGTGGCCGATGTCATTCACACCCTCGACACACCGGCGGCGGCGGGCGCGGAGTCGTTCCGCATCTTTCCATTGAACCACGCCGATGCGGCCAGCGTCTTGCGCGTGCTGACCGAATTGTCCCGCGGCCAGTCGAACTTACGGTCGCGGCCCGAGGACCGGCCGTCCTTGTCGGTCGATGACCGCACCAACGCGCTCATCGCCAGCGGCACAGAAAAGGCCCTCGAGTTGGTGGCCAAGCTGGTCGAGCAACTCGACCGCGATCTGCCGGACGATCTGCGCAGCATCCGCATCCTGCCGCTCCAGAACGCGGACGCCACGGTCATTGCCACTTCACTCCAGCGCCTGCTCGACGAGCGCAACCAGCAGCGGGGCGGGGGAGGGCGCACGGGCGGCAGCGCCATGCGCGTGGTCGTCATCGCGGACGCGCGCAGCAACAGCCTGCTGGTCAGCGGCGGGCCGGACAACTTCGAGTTGGTGAAGAGCCTGGTGACGCATCTGGACCAGCCGGGCATGTCGCTGGTGGGCCAGGTGCGCCTCATTCCCTTGCAGCACGCGGACGCCGGCACGCTGGCCACCACGCTGAGCGACCTCTTCAACCGTCGCTACCAGGTGGCGCGCACGCCGGAGTTGCAGCGCAACCGGCCGGTCATTCTCGGCGATCCGCGCAGCAACAGCCTGCTGGTCGCCGCCGGCGTGGATGACAACCAGGCGTTGGACGCGTTGCTGCAAAAGCTCGATCGCGAACCGGAAAATCCGGCGGTCGAACTGACCGTCATCGGCCTGCAATTCAACGACTCGGCCCGCATGGCCGCCACCATCCAGAGCGTGTTCGCGGCGCGGCTGCAAAGCCTGACTCCCACCGGCCAGCGCCCGGCGCCGTCCGACCGCGTGGACGTGCAGGCCGACAGTTTGAGCAACGCGCTGGTGATTTCGGCCAACAAACCGAACCTGGAGCTGATCCGGAATCTGATCGCCAAGCTCGACGCCGAGCCGACCGCGACCGGCGGCATGATCCAGACTTTCACGTTGCAGCACGCGGACGTGCAGCGCGTCGCGGCGTTGCTGGCGACGCTGGTACAGCAAGGCATCTACCGGCCGGGGGTTTCCGCCGGCGGCGGTCGCCGCAGTCCGCGCGACGCCCTCGCCGTCGCGGCCGATGCGCAGTCCAACACGCTCATCGTCTCCGCCAGCCCGGAGAACCTGGTGGTCGTCAAGGAGCTGATCAAACAGCTCGACAGTGCGGAGTACAACGCAGCGGGCGACATCAAGATCTACCCGCTCAAGCACGCGCGGGCGTCGCATCTGGCCACGGTGCTGGCACAATTCTTCCGCGCCAAGCGCTCGGGCGAGGCCACGGCCGGGGCCGGCCAGCGGTCTGTGCCGGTCACCGTCACCGCCGACGACCGCACCAACGTGCTGCTCGTCACCGGCGGCAAGGAGAGCTTTGCCGCCATCGACCGCATGGTGGAACAGCTCGACACCGAGTTCGCCGTGGCGAAGACGAACTTCCGCGTCTTCGAACTCCAGCACACCACCGCCACCAAGTTGCAGAGCACGCTGCAGCGGCTGTTCGCGAACCGCCCGGCACGCATCCAGGGCGAGGCACCCGAGCCCGTCACGGTCATCGCCGACGGTTGGTCGAACGCGCTCATCATCGGGGCCAGCGACGACGACCTGACGCTGGCGGCCTCGCTGATCGAAAAACTCGACACCGAGCAACCGACGGGCGGACCGCAGGTGCAGGTGTTTCAGTTGGCCAAGGCGGACGCGCGGCGCGTCGAGCAGACGCTGCAGTCGCTGTTCCGCGGCACCTCCGGCACGGCGGGGCCCACGGCGGGCGGCGGATTGTCGCCGGTGGTCATCAACGTCGATGAGCGCCTCAACGCGATCATCGTTTCCGCGGGCGAGACCGATCTCAAACGCGTCGCCGAACTGGTGAAGAAGCTGGACACGGATCAGGTCGCGCGCGTGGCGGAAATCCGCATTTTCCCGCTCCAGAATGCCCGCGCGGCGGAGATGGCCCTGGTGTTGAACAACGTGCTCAACTTCAACCCCAAGGCACTCACGGACGCCAGCCCGAACCGGCAGTCCTTGCTCCAGTTCATGGCGCGCACCGATAAGGGCGAGCAACTCATCACCAGCGCGTTGAAGGAAGGCATCATCATCGTGCCCGATCCGCGGGCGAACTCGCTGGTGGTGTCGGCGCCGCTGGATTATATGGACCTCCTCGACCGGATGATCCGGCATCTGGACGAGACCGCGCCGACGGTGGCGAAGATCAAGATCTTCAACCTCAAGAACGCCGATGCCCGTCAAATGGCGCTGGTCTTGACGTCGTTGTTCCGCCTGCAGCCCACCGGCGTAACCGCGGTCGGCAATCAGCAGTACATTCGGTACACCCTGCCGCCCAGCGGCACGAACGCGGTGGCGACACCGGCGGGGTCAGAAGAAAACGGTGCCGTGATGGGGTCAGCCGAGGAGGACGCCCTCTCGGTGACGGTGGACCTCCGCACGAACAGCCTGCTGGTCGGCGGCACGGAGCATTACGTGGAACTGGCGACCCAGATCATCGAGACCCTCGACGGCACGCCGGCCCAGGAGCGCAAGGCCCAGGTTTACCGCTTGAAGAACGCGCGTTCGCAGGCCGTGGAGACTTCGTTGCGGACGTTTCTGCAACAAGACCTTCAGCGCATCACCAGCATCCTCGGCCCGTCCGGCGTGGGCACGGCGCAGAACATTCTCGACCGCGAGGTGAGCATTGTGTCCGAGACCAACAGCAACACGCTGCTTATCTCGGCCAGTCCGCGCTATTTCGAGGAAGTCGAGAAACTCGTCGAGGAGCTCGACCAGCCGCAGCCGCAGGTGCTCATCCAGGTGTTGCTGGCCGAGGTGACGCTGGATTCGACCACCGAACTCGGCGTGGAATGGAATTACGCCTCGAAGGGGAATCCTTCGGTGGGCACCGGCACCGACTTCGCGCAGCAAAAACTGCTGCAAGACTTCGGCGGTTACTGGGCGTCGATCACCGGCAGCAACTACAAGTTCCTGCTCCGGGCACTCCAGAACGAGGGCCGGCTCGAAGTGCTGAGCCGGCCACAAATCCTGACCGCCGACAACCAAGAGGCCACGATTAACATCGGCCAGCGGGTTCCGGTGGTCACGGCCAACCAGGTTACCCCGCAAGGCGGCACCATCAATCAGTTCACGTACGAGAACGTCGGTGTGATCCTGCAGGTGACGCCCCGGATCAGCCCGGACGGCTACGTGAAGATGGACCTCTCCCCGAGCGTCTCGGACCTCTCCAGTTCCACGGTGGACATCAGCCCGGGGCTCAGTGTGAGGATCATCAACCAGCGCACCGCCACCACGGCGGTGACCGTCAAGAGCGGCGAATCGGTGTTGATCGGCGGCTTGATCGGGACCATCGACGACGTGCGCACCAAAAAGGTGCCGCTCCTGGGCGACATCCCAGGATTGGGCGTGCTGTTCCGGAGCCGCACCAATGCCAAGACGCGCAAGGAACTGCTCATCGTGTTGACGCCGCAGATTCTGCTCAAAGGCACCGGCGAGGCGCAGGGCGTGGACGCGCGCGTGTTCACCGATCAGGAACTCAAGGCATCTGACCTGAGGAACCAGATCCACCGCGATCCGCTGCAGAAGCGGATCATCGACCCGCTTTACCCGGAGGGCGCAAACCCGGACCCCAAGCCGGGCGAGACCAAACCGAAGGAACCGGCCAGGCAACTCTAGAGTCCTCTGCCAGCGAACTCACGAACCCGCGCGCAACATGATCGTGCAGCGAGTCACACAAACGGGTCATCCCGCCGGGAGCGCGCGACTCCGAAACGGGGCGGGGCGGGGCGGTTCCCTCGGCCAGGGTTCTGGTGTAGCTCGAAGCTTCGCACCCGCTGGCCGCAGTGCTGCGGAGAACGGAGGGCGCGACGTTCCGCTCCGGCCGCTGGTCGCGAGCGTTTGCCGGGCACTGCTGGCAGCCGTTTTGCCTTTGGTGCTTTGCGTGGCCTGCACCACGAGTTCACCGACAGCCGGCTCGTCGGCTGTGGTCGCCATCCATGAACTCAACCTGCTCAGCATGCCGGTGGCGGTTAACCTGGATGGCAAAGACGGTGCCGATGGCATCGCCATCAAGGTCTTTGCCGCGAACCAGGACGAACCCAAGGCCGTGCCCATCCGCAAAGGGCACCTGGAGATCTTGGCCTACGACGGCAAGGTGGACACCGCCCCGGCCGCGAAGCCGTTTCATACCTGGCGATTCAGCGCGGCCGAACTGGCCGGTTACAAGTTTACCACCGCCCTGGGCACGGGCTACAACTTGGTGCTTTCCTGGGCCCCGCAGCAACTCACCCAGGCCCGGGTCGTGGTGGTCGCCCGCTACCTGCCGCCCCACGGTCCGCCCGTCGTCTCCGCCCCGAACTCCATCGCCGGGATCGTGCGCTGACCAAGCCTCGAGGCCCCCGTAGCTTCCCAGCACCGCGACCGGTCAGTGCACATCGGCGGCGGTTTTCCCGGCGCGACGCGCGGCGCACCGTAATCTGCACCCAGACCACGTACTCAACGCGCCAGTTCCAGCACCCCGGCGGCGCTTGCTGCGTGATGAACTGAGCCCTCGCCGGTCAAACTTGACTGAACGCAACGTCGGTTTTCAGCGCTGA
Organism: bacterium; assembly: GCA_021823625.1. Taxonomy (GTDB): domain Bacteria; phylum Verrucomicrobiota; class Verrucomicrobiia; order Limisphaerales; family J093; genus DSVZ01. The sequence goes on from JAKANS010000049.1 coordinate 29,152, forward strand.
CGCCAGTTCGAAGAGTTTACAAATCGCCCACGACCATGAAACCCGCTTCCGCCAGTTTTTCTTTATTCCGGCTCGCTACCCCATTGGGCCTGGCATTCCTCGTCGCCGCGACCTCGGCTCTGGACCAACCGGCCGCCGACCTTTCACCAGGCCAGACGCTCGCCATCGTCCGCCGACCTGCACCGGCCAGGTTCAACTTCGGCCCGCTGCGTGAACTGCCGCGTTACAACCCGGATTCGACGAGTCCCTTCCAGGTGGATCTCCGCAGTCGCGATGTCGCTGCCCTCGACCTCACCGGCCGGGTGTCCGACCTGCTGCACGCCGACTTCGACGATGGCCCCCGGTGGCCCGCCGTGCTGCCGGCCGGATTTGAACCGCCGAAGTTCCAGAAGCTCGGCCTCAATCCGGGCCTGGGTGTGCGCCAGCTTCACCGCCGTGGATTCACCGGCAAAGGGATCGGCATCGGGATCATCGATCAACCGTTGCTGGTCGATCATGTCGAGTACCGGGACCGGGTGCGGCTGTACGAGGAAATCCATGTCCTGACGGCGGAGCCCAACGCCGCGATGCACGGGGCCGCCGTGGCCTCGCTCGCCGCCGGCAAGACGGTGGGTGTGGCGCCCGAGGCCGAGCTGTACTTCATCGCCGAGACCCACGGCGAGATCAAGGACGGCAAGTTCGACTGGGACTTCAAACCGCTGGCTCAGTCCATCGAACGGCTGCTCGACCTCAACCGGCAACTCCCGTCGGCCAATCGCATCCGCGTGATCTCGATCTCGGTCGGCTGGTCGCCGGACCAGAAGGGCTTCGCCGAGGCCAACGCCGCGGTCCAGCGCGCCACCAGGGAAGGCGTATTCGTCATCTCGACCGCGCTCGAACAGACGCCTCACCTCGCCTTCCACGGGCTGGGCAGCGAGCCGCTAAATGATCCTGACATGTTCGAGTCGTATGGCCTCGGATCGTGGTGGGCGACATCGTTCCTGAACGGGTCGCGTCGTTTCCCACCTGGCCAGAGACTGCTCGTGCCGATGGATGGCCGCACCACCGCCCGCCCGCCCGGTGCGGCGGAATACGTCCACTACGCCGGCGGCGGCTGGAGTTGGTCGGTGCCGTACCTCGCGGGACTGTACGCGGTGGCCTGTCAGGTGCGGAAAGACATTTCGCCGTCGCGGTTCTGGGAAACGGCGCTCAAGACAGGCCGGACGGTGAAGGTGACCCACGGCCTGGAGACGCTTGAACTCGGGGCCATCGCCGATCCGGTGGCGCTCATGGATGCGTTGCGGAAGCCTTGAAGCCGGCCGCGTGGTCGCGGAATCCTGATTGGCGAAAGACTTGGAAGGCATCTGATTCGCGCTCCGCTGCCGCTGGGCTGGGCGCAAACTCCAGACTATCCCGACGGCATAGCCCGGCTCCTCGAACCACGTCAGGGCGGTGTCTTCGACGATAGATTCGGTGAGGTTCATGCACAGATCACAGCAGACGGCCCACAGTTGTCGCGGTGCGATAGCGAGTGGGCTTGGGTATCTTTTCGAGCACGCCCGCTTCAACGAGCTTCCCCAGCCACACCTTTGCCTGCGGCTTCGAGATCGCGAGGAGTTCCGCCACTTCGGCTTCGGTGCGCGGTTCAGGCAATTCCCGGCTCAAAATTCCGCGAACAGTTTGCAGAAGCTCATCGGCGGGCGACAACGTCGTAGCGGGAGCGTCGGCCACGAGGACGGGCTTTGGCTTTGTCTCAGTTGTCGGCGGTGGCGGTCCCTCGCGCAGAACTAGCGAAAGCGTTTCCTGCTTCGGCTCCGCGGCGACTGCTGCCGCCGCTGCGGAAAGCGCCTCGCGAAACTCCACGCCATCGTGCGGATTAGGCCAGGGCAACGCGCCGTGTTGCAGAAGCGCGGCATTGCCTGCGCCGGCCTTGGCCCCATTGTGCACGAAGACGGGAACGAAGTGCAACCGCTCCAACTGTTCGATGGCACCGGCCCACGTTCCGCCCTTTTCAAAATCCGAGGTCACCACGAGCGCCGCATCGGCCAGTGCATAGACGATCTTGTTGCGCTGCATGGCGTGGCCCACGTTGAAGCCCGCGGCCGGATCATAGGGTGAGATAACAGCCAGCTTGTGATCCGTCAGCGGCTCGCGGTTGTCGCGGGCCAAGGCGGCGCGTTCAAGACTGTCCGACATGACGCCGACAACGATCCCGCCCGCCTGCAACGCGCCGTGCATCGCCGCGCGATCAATGCCCTTTGCTCCTCCCGAAACGACGGTGCGGCGGGCCTCCGCCGCGAGCCGCCCAACATTCTCCGTGTAGCCGATCAGTTCGTCGTCCACGTGCCGCGACCCGACGACCGCCAGCCCTCCCGTGTCGGGCAACGTGGCTTTCCCGCAGCCATAAAGCACTGGTGGCGCATCCTCCTTGAGGCGCGCTTTGATCCGCCGCGGATACACGCTGTCCGCGCGACTGACGACCCAAATGGCCCGTGCGCTCCAACAATCCACCGCCTGACTGAGCAAGAAGCCCCGGCCGAGCAAACTCTCCAGCCGCGCGCGGCCGAAGACGGCTGCGGCCAACTCGACAGTTTCCGCCGCGTCCGAGCCAATCAAATCGGCGGGCTGCTTTTGCTTCTCACGCAGCAAACGGGCGAGACGGTTGTATTCGCTCAAAGTCAGCAGTTCCAAAGAGGTCTCACTGCGTCCCGCGATGAGCGGAGCGGTCAGCAGCAGGATGGCCTGCGTATTCGGTGTCAGCGGCGCAACCATTCGTCAGCGTTTGCAGTTGAGGCCAGGGCCAGCGGATGCACCGGCCCGCTTCCGTGCGTGGTCAATAGATAAGCGGCGACCGTCAGTGTCCATCGGGAATCCACCATCTCATCCACCAGCAGCACAGGGCCAGTCGGGACCGTCCCCTGGATTCGCAATGAACCATCCACGTTGCGCGCTTGCTGGCTGCTGTTCGCCATTTGCTTCTGCGCCGGACGGTCGTCGGTTTTCTCCAGCACCGGACGGAACGGCAGATTCAAGGCAACGGCGAGCCGCCGCGCGAAGTCGGGCGCGAGGTTCGGGTGCCGGCGCGACGGAATACAGGTGACCCAAGCCGGTGCCGGCTGTGGCGCCCATGAGCGGGTCATCGCCGCGCACGCTTCCACCAACTGATCGGCGAATCGTCCATCGCGGAACTTCCCTTGGCGGACCAGAGAACCCCAGCCTGCGTCACCCCAGACGCAAAGCACCCTGCCCGGCTGCGCTTGATGTTCCGGAGCAATGCGACCGGTCACGCCCATGTGCGGCAGTCCGCCCGTCGGCCACTGTCGGCGCGGCTCCAACGGCAGGCTCGTGCGACGGAGAAACGCCACCGCTTCCCGCACCAGCGTCGCATCCGCCGTGGCAGGCAAGGGTCGAATGGCCGGCGGCACATGATGGCCAGGATTCCCATCGAGCGCGCGAATCAGAAACTCCATGTGCCCTTGCGTCAGCGCGACGTATTTCTGCATCTGCTGCTGCTCGGTGCGACGCAGCGCGGTGAGCCGTTCCGCGCGCTCCCAAAAAGCTTCCGTCAGGTTCGCCGCCGTGAGCATCCACTTGCTGCCCTGCTTCGCAATCGGCGCGGACGACTCCAGCGACGTCAGTTGCAGCGCCTTGTCGATTCGGCCCCGGCTCACGTTCACCCGCGACATCAACTCGCTGATGGAAAGTCCGGCGGCGGACTCTCGCAGAGCCGTGAGCACGCTGGCCACATCTTCCCGAGACGGAAAGGCGCTCTCGATGAAGTAATCGTTGATGTCCGACTCCTCCTGCCCGCTGAGCAGCACCCCATGCGCGGCGGCAAGTGCACGCCCGGCCCGGCCCACCTGCTGATAGTAGGCCACCACCGAACCCGGCGTCTGATAGTGAATCACAAAGGCGAGGTCCGGCTTGTCGAATCCCATGCCGAGCGCCGTGGTCGCCACCAGAGCCTTCACGCGGTTTTGCAGCAACGCCTGCTCCAGTTCCACGCGGCGCTCGCCCGTCTCCCCGCTATATGACTCGGCCCGGATCCCGCGTGATTGCAGCCAGCCCGCCACCTGCACCGCATCGCGCACCGTGAGTGTGTAGATGATGCCGCTGCCCCGGAGGTTCGGCACCTGCGTCGCCAGCCAGCCCATGCGCTCAGCCTGACTTGGCATTCGCATGGTTTGAAGCAAGAGCGAAGGCCGGCCAAGCTCACCACGCGACACCGTCAGGTTCGGTCCAAGCACCGTCTGCAAATCGGCCAGCACTCGATTGTTCGCCGTCGCCGTCGTGGCGAGAACACGCAAGTTCGCAGGCAGCGTGCGCACGATGCGCTCGATGAAACGGTAGTGTGGGCGGAAGTCGTGGCCCCAATCCGAGATGCAATGCGCTTCGTCCACGACCAGCAGGGAAATCCGCGCCGCCACCGGCGCCAGCACCTCGTTGCGAAAGTGTTCGTTCGCCAGTCGCTCTGGAGATATCAGCAGAATGTCCACCTCGTTCCGCGCCAGTGCCGCCTCGACCGTCTCCCACTCATCCTTGTTTTCGGAGTTGATCGTTACGGCACGAACGCCCATGCCGCTGGCGGCCGTAATCCGATTCCGCATCAAGGCCAGCAGCGGCGAAATCAAGATGGCAGGCCCCATTCCTTGCTCGCGTAGCAACTTTGTGGCGATGAAATAGACGAAGCTCTTGCCCCAACCTGTTCTCTGTACCATGAGCAACCGCCCGCGGCCATCGACTACATGCTGGATCGCGGCCTCCTGACCCTCGCGATAAACGGCCGGATTCTGCGTGCCGAGACCCAGCAGTTCGAGAGCGCGAGTGGGGTTGTAGGGCATGGCGATTTCAGTTCCGGATTTCCGCCTCGCTCAACTCCCCGATCCGCAGTCTCGGCAGCAGCATGGCTCGTAGCGTAGTGGTGGCACGGGATTGGGTCCGGTTGGCCCCGGCCGGTTCAGCGAGTGGCACACAGGCGCCGCGGAACGTTTCGAGAAGTTTTCCGTCGTTGGACCGTGCGACCTTCCGCGCTCCAACAATTTTGGTTATGAGGTGAACATCGCTGGGCTGTTGCGGAGTTTCTACGAAACCGCTTGGCGCCGCAGGCCCGGTTTCGGTCGGGTTCATCGGGGTGGCGGGAGGCCGGCTCGACGCGCGGGGCGCGCACAAAGATGAAGCCACGGTAGTTGTTCGCGGGTTGGCCACATCGCTTTGGTTTGCTGTGCGGTGAGCCTATCGCAACCAAAGCGCCGATAGCAACGTGCTTTCGCGGTTGAAGTTCGCGTTGGAGCGCCGGTAGCCAACCAGCCGCCAAGAAGGCCTTGGGAGCCGCACCGTTCCAGCGGTAGCGTGATTGCAGTGGAAGCGCGATGCAGACTGCGCCCGGTCCGCGGGTGGGCTTTCCATGTACGTCCCGCAGTTGGTGATTCGGATATACCAGCAGACAGCGGATCATGGGCCCAAGTCGCTGTGCCTGAATCGAGTGGGCGGAATGCTCGCCTTGGACATCCCTTTTGTTGAGAAAAAGCTGGAGAAGGTCCAACGGTAGGCTCGCTGCCCCCCCAGTTGCCGAGTCACGGTTTGAGACGCCGGCTGCGATTCGATTGGAACAACTCCGCACAACGAGAGCCGCGGAAGCTCATTGCCAACCGGTTCGCTCTCACCGCGAAATATGCCTTCGCGCCGCACCTTCAGTTCCGCGATGCCGTGATCGACTGGGGGCGGCAGCGTTATTTCGAGCGGATTTGAACGAGGTGAACTCGCTTCGTTAGAGCATTTCAACAAATAGTGTAGCCCTTGGGGGGCGGGTGTGATGGGGGCTGGGGGAGGCGCGCGCGCTCGCTGGACCTCCGGCAACGAATCCTCGATGCCTAGGACAACGAGAAAGGCACGCGGGTCGAGGTGGCCCCTCGCTGTCGGGTCTCCTTGGGGATGGCCAAGAAGCTCCTCCAGCAACGTCGGCGCACCGGTGACCTCGGCCCGCGACCGCCCTTGGCCGGGCGCAAACCGATGATCGTCGCCGCCCACCGCGGCCCAATCCGCTCGCTCCTGGACAAGAGGAAT
>JAKANS010000050.1 GCA_021823625.1 bacterium
GCGAGCGGGCATTCGACGCGCGGACCGCCTGGGTAACGGTGTGGGCCGCCAAGTGGGAATTGCTCATCCCGGTGGTGGCGCTGGTGGCCTTGTTCAGCGGCTGGGCCACGCCCGTGGAAGCCGCGGCTGTCACCGCCTTTTACGCGTTCATCGTGGAGACGTTCATCTATCGCGACCTGAAGCTGTTCAAAGACGTGCCCCGCGTGATGACCGAATGCGGCCTGCTGGTGGGCGGCGTGCTGCTGATCATCGGCGTGGCGCTGGGCTTCACGTACTACCTGATCGACGCGCAGGTGCCGGACCGGTGCATCGCGTGGGTGACCGGGGCGGTGAAATCGAAATGGCTCTTCCTGCTGTTGCTGAACCTGTTTCTGCTGCTGGTGGGCGCGCTGATGGAAATCTACGCCGCCATCGTGGTGGTGGTGCCGCTGCTGGTGCCGATCGGGCTGGCCTTCGGCATCGACCCAGTCCATCTCGGCATCATCTTTCTCGCGAACCTGGAACTCGGTTTCCTCATGCCGCCGGTGGGCATCAACCTGCTGCTGGCGTCGTACCGCTTCAACAAGCCGATCACCGAAGTCACCCGCGCCGCGCTGCCGATGCTGGCCGTGCTTTTCATCGGCGTGTTGCTCATCACCTACGTCTCGCCGATGACCACGTGGCTGCCGCATCTGTTCAAACGCTGAGCTGCCTGCCCGCAGCGGAACAAACCTTTGCCGCCACGGCCGAAAACTGAACGTCCACCCATGCGCTCGCGAACGCCCTTGATCCTGTCGCTCGGCCTCAACGCCGTGCTCGCGGCGCTCGCGGTCGCGCAGTGGACCCGGCTGGCACCCGCGTCGCGCCAATCTGCACCCGTCCGCGCTCCGCGGCCCGCGGCACCAGCGGTCGAACCGGCGGTCCGCGAGCCTGCCGCACCCGCCAACGCCCCGCCCCGGCTCGCCTTCAATTGGGCGCGAGTCGAATCCGACGATTACCGGCAGTACATCGCAAATCTGCGCGTGATCGGTTGTCCCGAACGGTTGATCCGCGACCTGATCGTTCGCGACGTCGATGAGCTTTACGAACGCCGCGAAGCCGCCTTGCCGGCGCCCAGTCAGCCGCCTTGGGCCAACCGAGACAGCCGGCAAAAGGCGGACGCGCAGAACGCCCTCCCGCGCGCCGCACTGGCGGAGGAAAAGCGCGCCGTGCTCCAGGAATTGCTCGGCTTTCCTTGGGAGGGCGAGGCCATCCGGCTCTGCCAAAACGAGGAATTCGTCTGGATTCTGTTCGGCTTTCTCCCCGACGACCCGGCCATGAAAGCGCTCAGCCTGCCGAAAAGCTACGAACAGGCTTCCGAGCGCATCCGCGCGCAGGCGGATAACATCCTTTTGCCCGCGGACCGCGCGGCTTTGAACGCGCTCGCGGATCAGTTCGAGGCCGAACTGGCCACGTTGATCGGGCCCAGCCAGGTCGAAGAACTGGAGTTGCGATTCCAAGCCATCTCGGTCCTAAGCGACTTTCACCTCGACGATCTGGATCTCACCGCGCAACAAGCCCGCGAACTCGCGCGCCTTTCCCGGCTGATCAAAGATCCGATTCGCGAGGATTTCATCCGCGCCACCAACGTTTCCTCCGACGAGGAAGCGCACCGCCAGCAGGCTTTCAATCGCGAGGTCGCGAAGGTGCTCGGTCCATCGCAGTACGCCGAGTTCGAACGCGTCCAGGATGGCCGTTACCGCGAGGCGCTGAACTTCAGCCAGCAGCGCAACCTGCCGCGCCCAACCGCCGTCACGGCCTTCGAACTACGCCAGGCCGCCGAGGACGAAGCCCGGCGAATTCGCGAAACCCAAGGAGTCGAGCCAGCGACACAGCAAGCCCAGCTTGAAGAACTTCAACAGGTCACTGCCGCGGCCATGACCACGCTCCTCGGACCGCAAAACATGACCGAGTACCTGAAGCAGCCGGGCGCCTGGCTCAACGAAATCAGCAAACCGCCAGCCCGGCCATGAACGCGCGCCTTGCCACCACGCTCTCGATTGCGGCGAATGTGGCCCTGGCCGCTGCGCTGTGGTTTGGCCACGCCCGGCCGCGCGCCGTTGTGCCGCCGCCGCGACCGGTCCGCGCCGCCGCCGCCATCCCGAAGCCTGAACCAGCGCTGGTGCCAGCCCCAGCCACGCCTTCGCCGGCGCCCACGACCACGATTCGCTGGAGCGAAATCGCTTCGACGAATTTCTTCGCCTACCGCGATAACCTCCGGGCCATCGGTTGCCCGGAAAAGACGGTTCGCGACATCGTCGAATCCGAGATCGCCGCGCACTTCGCCCGGCTTCGCCGACCGATTCTCGACGCCATCCAGGTCCGGTTTTGGGACGCCGTGGCGAAAGACGGGAAGAATGTCCTCGAAGATGCCAACGACGCGTTCGACAAACTGAACACCGAGCGTCGCGAGCTGCTGGCCAAGTTACTGGGCAATGCGCCGGAGAACACGGCTGAAACCCTGACCGTCCTGCGGGAAGGCTGGCAGCGTCGGTACGCCTGGTTGCCCGCGGACAAGCAGGCAGCGCTGATTCAACTCGAAGAGCGTCACTGGCGCGAAGTGCGCGACCTGCAACAGCAAATCGCTCAGCGCAAAAACAGGGCTTGGACCGCCGAGGACCACACCCGCCGCCAGCAGATGGTTGATGCCTACCAGCGGACCCGAAAAGAACGGCTCGGCGAGTTTGCCGGCGAAGACGAGTTGCGCCATTCCAACGTCGCTAACTGGGCGGGGAATCTGATCGGGTTCCAACCTACCGAGGCGGAGTGGCGAGCCGTGGCGCAAGCACAATTGGACGCGCAGAAGGCGAGTTCCCAATCGGGTACGCAGATGGACCTTGGCATGATGATGCGTTACGGGATGCTACCGGTCGGTGCGAGCGTCCAGGCCGATGGGACGGTGGTGCTGGCCGACGGGACGAGGTTCAAATTCTCCCCGGGGACCACGCCAAGCTCGGCTCAGCCGGTGGAACTGCAGAGCCAGATCAATACAATCCTCGGCGCGGACCGTTACGCCGAGTACCAGCGCGCGCAAGACGTCGATTACGAACAAACCCTGCGCGTTACCCGCCGGCTCGGCGTGGCCGACGACACGGCCACTCAAGCCTGGGAAATCCAGCGCGCCGCCAGTGCCGCCGCCCAGCAACTCCGCGCCAACACCGGCCTCGACGACGCCAGCCGCCAGGCCGCGCTGGGTGAGGTCGCCCGCGAAGCCGACCGCTCCCTGCGCACCGCCTTGGGCGAGGCCGGTTTCACCACCTATCGCGAATACGCAGGCGGCTGGATGAAGGTCCTTACCAGCGGCCAGTGATCCTTGCCGGGTAACGTTCAGGTGCGCTTCACCCGCCGCCAGGCTCCGAAACCGCAAAGCCCCAAACCGGCGATCAAGGCATAGGCCCCCGGCTCGGGCACCGGCACGAGGAATCCGCGAATTTCACCTCCTGGCGCGAAGGTAGTATGGATGTTCAGATACGCTTTGCCGTCGCCCAAGGCAGCCGCGAGTGCCGCTTCCGCACTCGCGGCGGTTCCACCATTGGACGTGATGAATGACGAGTTGAAGCTCAAGGGATCGGTCAGGTCGAAGGTGTGAGAGCAAGTACCACTGGTCACACCAAGCGGAAACCCAGTGAAGGTTGGAAGCTGAGTAGCCACCCCGGCAGTCCCGGTGCCTGCGGTCGCGGTGGCCGCATGAATGTGCGAAGCGGTCGTGGTGCCAAGCAGATCGCTAAAGCTGACGATCACGCCCAGCATGTGCGTAACCGAATCGTAGGCCACCGTGGCAAGTCCAGTCCCCGGTGAAGCATTGGGGAGGATCTTCGGCGGCTTCCGACAACGAGGCGGGGGTGACAAGAACCGACGCGTGCCCGAGGCCGCTCAAGGCGACGATGGCTGGTAGCAGAAGCGTGGTTTTCATGGAATCGATTCGTGGTGGCTGGGTTTGGTGCGGGACGTGACCGTGATTGCGCTATCTGATTTAAGTTATTTCTATCACTGAACGTCCAATAAGGTAAGCACCGAAGCGGGCGCGTCAAGGGGACTTCGCGCCGAAGGCGCTTGGACAAGCAAGGGCAGGCGGTCGGTTTGAGCCAGACCGCAGTGACGGAAAAGGCGGGCGCTTGAAGCGCAAGCGGAGGCTGGCAAGCCGTTGAAAAACGCCCTTTCCCGTAGCAGCCAGCGTAAGCTGGCTCACATCGCCTTGGAAAACGGCCAATTCCAGAACCGACTTACGTCGGCTGCCACTTTTTTAACGAGCTGCTAGCGCGCGGCGGCGGTCGTCAGCAGCGCCTGCGCGTGGCGGCGCGCGGCATCGCTCTGGCCGCCCAACATGCGGGCCAGTTCGGTCACGCGATCGCCGTCGCCGAGCCGTTGCATGTGCGTGGCCGTGCGGCCGGCGCGGACTTCCTTGGTCACGCAAAAATGCACGTCCGCCGCCGCCGCCACCTGCGGCAAGTGGGTCACGCAAAACACCTGCCGCCGGCGCGCGATCTGGCGCATCTTGTCGCCCACGGCGTGGGCCGTCTCGCCGCCGACGTTGGCATCGACTTCGTCGAAGACGAGCACGGGGATTTCGTCCACCGCGGCCAGCACGGTTTTCAAGGCCAACATCACCCGCGCCATTTCGCCGGACGACGCGATGGCCCGCAGCGGGCGTGCCGGCTCGCCCGGATTGGGCGCGAACTGGAACTCGACAGTGTCGAAGCCAGTGGCCGGAATCGGCGCGGCCGAGTCGTCCGCAGGTAGAGCGGTGGTCAACGCCACGTCGAAATGGCTTTGCCGGAAACCGAGGTCGCCGAGTTGTTTGGTGACCGCCTTGGCCAGCTTGGGAATCAGTTCGCGGCGGGCGGTGGTAAGCTTGCGGCCGGCGGTGGCGAGTTGGCGGTCCAGTGCAGCCAACTCCTCATTGAGCCGCTGCAACTCGGCGTCGCGCGATTCGAGCTGGCGCAACCGGCGGGCCGCGTCTTCGCCAAACTCGATCACGGCCGCGAGCGTGGCACCGTATTTGCGCTTGAGGCTTTGGATCAGGTTGAGCCGTTCTTCCAAGCCTTGCAGTCGCTCTGGATCGACTTCGACACGATCGAGGTAACGCGTCAGATCGCTCTGCAAATCCCGGATGGCGGCGACGGTTTGCTCGTGCGCGGTGGCCAGGGGCTGGGCGTCAGGATCTACGCGCTGGATTTCCTGGAGCAAACGGCCAACGGCGCCGGCCTGGTTCAAGACCGAGGCCTCGTCTTCGCCGAGCAAGTTCAAAGCAGCCTGGCCGAGTTGCAGCAGCTTCGTGGCGTTGCTGGCGCGCTGGTGCTCGTGCTCCAACTCGGCCTCCTCGTCGGCGCGGAGGCTCGCGTCGGCGATCTCGCTGACCTGGAAGCGGAGCAGGTCGAGTTGTTGCGCATAGGTGCGCTCGTCCACGATCAACGCGGCCTTTTGCGTGTCGAGTTCGCGGCGGCGGGCGACCCGTTCACCGAAGGCGCTGACCGGCGGTTGCAGACCGCCGAACGCGTCGAGGATCGCGAGTTGCCGGGCCGGGTGCAGCAGCGATTGGTGATCGTGCGGGCCGTGGACATCGACCAGCCAGTCGCCGATCTCGGCCAGCGTGGCGAGCGTGGTGGGGGTGCCGTTGACGAACTGGCGGTTCGCGCCCGCGGCCGTGAAAGTGCGCTTGAGCAGGAGTTGCCAGTCCTCGCACGGCTCGCACCCGTTGTCGGCCAGCACCGCTTGGAATCCGGCCCCAAGACCGCGGGTATCGAACACCGCCTCGACCGTGCAGGCGTCCTCGCCGGCGCGGATCAACGTGCGGTCGGCGCGCGCGCCCAGCAACAGATCGAGCGCGCCCAGGACGATGGACTTGCCGGCGCCGGTTTCGCCGGTGACGACCACCAGCCCGGGCGGGAACTCGAGGGTGAGGTCGGTCACCAACGCGAGGTTGCGGATGCGCAGCGTGGCGAGCATGGCGATTTCGTTGGCGGCGAATTTGGCGGCAATGTTAGCGTGACGCAAAACGAAACTGGCAGCGCGGCAAAGCATGGCGTTTACCTTCACTTTCCTTGGCTCGGGCACCTCGCAGGGGGTGCCGCTCATCGGCAAATCCTACCCGCCGGAGTTTCTGGCCAATCCCAAAAACCACCGCACCCGCCCGTCCATTTACGTCGCCACCGACCAGGTCAAGCTCGTGGTCGATACGACGCCGGAGTTCCGGCTCCAAATCCTACGCGAGGACATCCGCTGGCTGGACGCGGTGCTGGTGACGCACGGTCACGCGGACCACATCATGGGCATGGACGATTGCCGGCGGTTCTGCGACCTGCGGCGCGGCACCTTGCCGATCTACGCCTCGGAGGTGACGATGCAGGCGCTGCGCCGGGTATTCCAATACGCCTTCGCGGACGGGCCGATCCCGGACGGCTACTTCAAGCCCGAGCCGCATCTCATCGCCGGTCCGTTCACGCTGGGCGATCTGCACATCACGCCGCTCGACCTCCCGCACGGGCGCATCACCACCACTGGGCTGCTGTTCAGCCAGGGGGGGCGCAAACGGCTGGCGTATTTGAGCGACTGCAAGGAAGTGCCGCCCGCCGCGCTGGAGACGGTGCGCGGCGTGGAAGTCGCGGTGCTCGATGCACTCCGGCGCGAACCGCATCCCACGCACATGTGCCTCGACGAAGCCTTGACCGCAACCCGGCGCATCGGCGCCGCACGCACCTATTTCACGCATCTCACGCACGGTTTCGACCATGACCGCGATCAGGCCGAGTTGCCGACCGGCGTCTGGCTGGCTTACGATGGGTTGAAGATCGACTTGGAGGAACACGTCCCAAACACATGATTTTGCGAAGGTTGTTCCCGACCCGCTGCGACCGTCTCGTGCCAGTCCTGCGTCGCCGCGCACTGGGTTTGCTGGCGCTGCTTTTAAGCGCCGCCGGGGTTTGGCCGGCCTGGTCCGCGGGCGCCGGCGACGAGGTGGTGGTGATCTACAACCTCGACTTCGCGCCGGACTCGCGGGTCGTGGCCGAGCATTACGCGAAGCAGCGGGGGGTGCCGGCCAAGAACCTCATCGGCCTGACACTGCTCCGCAGTGAAGACATTTCCCGCGCGGCCTTCCGCGACAGCCTGCAACGGCCCCTGGTCCGCGAGTTGGAAAGCCGCGGGCTCGCGCGGTTTCAAGAACGACTGATCCCCGCCAAGGAAGGCGCACCGGGCGGCGTGGCGCGGGTGCTCACCGAATCCAAGGTGCGCTACCTCGTGCTGGCTTACGGCGTGCCGCTGCGGATCGACGCGGACCCCAAGTTGGACGAGGACGTGCCGGAGAATCTGCCCGCGGCGCTGCGCCGCAACGAGGCCGCCGTGGACAGCGAACTCGCCGCGCTGCCCTTGTTGGAACAAAAGGCGCCCGTGACCGGCCCGTTGCGGAATCCGTTCTGCGGCACCACGAATTTCGCGGCCCTGCACCCCACCAACGGCCTGTTTCTGGTGACGCGCCTGGACGGGCCGTCCCAGCGCATCGCCTCCGAACTCGTGGACAAAGCGATGCAAGCGGAAACCAACGGCCTGTGGGGGCGCGCCTATTTCGACACCCGCGGCCTCACGAACGGCCCGTACGCGAACGGCGACGAATGGATTCGCCAGGCGTACCTCGTGGTGCGACGGCAGGGCTTCGAGTCGATCCTGGATCCGCAACCGGCAACCTTCCCGGCGTCGTTTCCGATGCCGCAAATCGCGATCTATGCCGGCTGGTACGACGGCGCGGTATCCGGACCGTTCACGCGCAACCCGGTCGAGTTCATGCCGGGGGCGATCGCCTACCACCTGCATTCGTTCAGCGCCCGCACGATCCGCAGCGCGACGGCCAACTGGGTGGGACCGTTCCTGGCCAAGGGCGTCACCGCGACGATGGGCTGCGTGGCCGAGCCGTATCTGGACCTCACGCCGCACGTGGGCGTGTTCTTCAACGACCTGATCGCGGTCGGTGGCAACTTCGCCGAAGCCGCCTACGCTTCGCAGCCGGTCTTGTCTTGGCAGACCACCCTCGTCGGCGACCCGCTTTATCGCCCGATGGCCCGGCCGCCGCAGGAACTCCACGAAGACCTCGAACGCCGGAAGAGTGACCTCCTCGCCTGGTCGCACCTGCGGGTCGTGGACTTGAACCTGGCCACCGGCGCTCCGCCCCAGGCGATGATCGATTATCTGAAGGCCTTGCCGCTGACGAAGGAAAGCGCGGTGCTGGCCGAAAAGCTCGCGGATTTGCAGATCCTCAGCAATCCGGGCGCGGCGATCCGGTCGTACCAGGCAGCGCTCAAACTGAAGCCGTCGCCCAACGAAAAGCTCCAGCTCCAGTTCACGTTGATGCAGGCGCTGGCCCGCGCGGGACGCGAGGCCGAGGCGCTCAAGATTTACGACGACTTTTTCGCCGCCAACCCGCGCTACCCGGACCTGATCGCGTTCTACCAGGAAGCCTTGGCACTGGCGAAAAAGGTGGGCGATACCCGGCGGGTCGAACGTTACGAAGGCGAGACCGTGCGCCTCACGCCGCAACTGCCGGCGAGCGCCACCAACGAGGTGCGTCTGCCCGGCCCCTGAACCGCACAAACGCGAGGCACCAGGCCTATGCCTGACTCGGCTGGTGCAAATTCTGTCGCAATTGCGACAAAATGTGTGCACACCACCGCAACCGCCAACCTCACTCCGGCCCCGCCACCGGCATCAGCACGGTGAGCGTGGTGCCTTTGCCGACCACGGATTCGACGCGCAGGCCGTGCCCCATTTCCTGGGCGAATTCATGCACCATGAACAAGCCCAGTCCGCGACCCGGTCGGGACGACAGCGCCTTGGTGGTGAAGAACGGCTCGAAGATGCGCGGCAGATTCTCGGACGGAATGCCGCAGCCGGTATCGCGCACGGACACGAAACCGTACGCCGGCGCCGGTTGTGGTGGCAGCACCAGACTTTCGGGCAACGTCTCCAGTCGCCCGGTGGTCACTTCGATCCGACCCCGCCCGTCCATCGCGTCGGCGGCGTTGAAGATCAAGTTTAGCAGCATCTGTTGAACAAGGTCCGCCGCCGCGCGCACCGGCGGCAGGTCGGGCGCGAGATGGCTCCCCACCGTGACCTCCCGCCGGAAACGGTCGCTCAACAACCGGAGCGTGTTTGTGACCACCTGATTGAGGTCGGAAGGCTTCACCTGCCGTTCGGTCGCGGTGCCGAAACCCAGCATGGCCCGCACCACATCGCTCGCCTGGTCCACCATCGTCAGGATGCGGGACACGCGGGTGAGCACCTTGTCGCGATCGGCCGGGTTGGCGGCGATGATCTGGGCGGAGCCTTTGACGATGGACAGGATGTTGTTGAAATCGTGGGCGATGCCGGCCGCCAGCGTGCCCAGTGCGGTCATCTTCTGGCTGTGCGCCAGCGCGGCGGTGGCGCGCTGCAACTCCCGTGTCCGCGCCTCGACCTGGCGACCCACGTCGGCGTAACTGCGCCGCAGGCGCAGGTGGCGGTTGACCGCGAACCCGGCCGCCACGAACGCCAGCAGGAGCCCAAACAGCCCGGACCACACCACGCGCTGGTCGCGGTACCACGGCACCGAAACGCGAAACCCGAACGAAGGCGGCTTCAACTCGACGTTCCAGTTCCGGTCCATCGCGCGCACCTCCACGCGGTGCCGGCCTTGCGTGAGGCCGCGCAGCCGGATGCTGCTCGCCGGCGCATAGCTGGACCATTCGCCTTCGTCGAGCCGGTGGGCGAACACGAGCCGGTTCTGCGGCGTGAAGTCCCACCGGTCGCGCGCGATGAAACTCAACACGCCCGTGCCCTCCCCGGTGGCACTACCCTGCTGTTCCCACTCGATGGCCAGCGTCCGGGGCGGCTCGAAGTCCGCCCGCGGCATGTACTGGCTCAAGCCGCGCCCGGTGCCGACCCAGAGCCGCCGCTGGCGGTCCTCGTACAGGGCGTGCGCCGCGAGGTCGGGCAGGCCCTCGCTCTCCCCCACCCCGAGCCACGCGCCGCGGTAGAACCGGTGGAGGCCGTTGTTGGCCGCGACCCACACGCTCCCGTCGCTCGTGTGCAGCAGGACGTTCGCGCGGTCCAGTGCCGAATGCACCGTGCTCCACCGCTTGCCGTCGAATTCCAGCACCTTGCCGAGTCCGGCGCACCAGATCCGGCCATCTTCCATTTCCAGCCAGCACAGGGCGCCTTCATCCACGTAACCGTCGGTGCTGCCGAAGAACTGCCAGCGCCCGTCGCGCCACCAGGCCGGGCCGGAGCTGGTGCCCAGCCACCAATCCCCATTCTGCGCGCGTTCGAGGAAAAAAACTTCCCCGCCCGTTGTGGGCAGCGCCGGGCCGGCCGTCCATTCCGCGAAGTGCCGGCCGTCGAACCGCTCGCAGCGCGGCGGATCGCCGGGCTCCGCTTCGCGCCGGGTCAACACTCGCAAGCCGCCGCCTTCGTCGCGGCCGAGCACCCGCAGCACCCGGCGGCCCGCCGGATGCCCCTGCTCCGCGAACTGGCCCGACGCCGGATCGAACCGCCACAAGCCGTTGCCGACGGTCAGGCACAGCGCCCCATCGGCCAGTGCGAACAGGCCGTCCTTGGCCTGGAAAACCGGTTCCAGTGCGGCCGGCCAGGCATGCGCCTCCCAGCGATTCTCGCGAAAACCAAACAGCCCCGCCTCCGCCGCGACCCACAGTGTCCCGTCCGCATCCTCGGCGATGCCTTGCACCAGACCGGGGGAGTTCGTGGGCAATGCGGGCGAACGCCACGCCGACGGCGCGTGCCGCAACAACCCTTCGCGCGTGGCCAGCCAGAAAACGCCGCGCGGTTGCACCGCCACATCCAGAATCTGGCCGGGCGGAAACGGCGGCGTCACCGTGACGATCCGGTTCGACTCGAAGCGCAGGAGCTGGTTCAGCGTGACGCCCCAGAACGCGTCCGCCTCGGCGTCGCGCCACGCGAAGCGCAGGTTCTCGTCCGGCACGCTTCGCGCCCGCCATTGCGTGCCGTCGAAATGCACGAGCAACCCGCGGCCGGGGGCGACCGGTTCGGCGATCGCCGTCAAACCGCCGGCGTCGTCCTCGAACGGCCGGTGCAGGTTGGCCGCGCCCAGCGTCGCGGGGACTTCGTGTCGCGCCCACACCGATCCCGGTTCGAGGCGGCGCACCGGCGCGGCAAACCGCGCCACCCCGTGCTCGGCCGTCAGCCAAAGCCCGCCGTTGGCCGCGGGGGCAAGGTCCAGGAAGCGCCCCAGCCGCAGTTCCTCGGCTTGTTCCAACTCCTTGAAGCTGCGCTCGACGGAGCGGAACTGCACCAGCCGGTCGGGCAATATCATCAGCACCCGGTCTTCCTCGGCGGGGAAAAGGGTGGGCGAGCGGCCGGCGCGGAGTTGGTTCAATTCGGCCGCCGTCAGGCGGTTGGTCAGCGGGTAGGCGACCCACTCGTTGCCCACGAAGCCGAGCAGTCCGTCATCGTACACCGCCCAGACCCGGCCGGCGCGACTTTGATAGACGCGGTAAATGCGCTGCACCGGCGTGGGAATGTGCTGGATCAAGTAGCCGTCCAGCATGCTGATGGCGTTCACCTCGCCGTGCTTCACCCACACGCTGCCCCGCGGGCTGACGGTGACCGCCGTGCTCAACGATTCGCTCAGGCCGTCGGCGGCCTTGTACAACCGCCACTGGTCTGTCCGGCCGGCCACCGCCAGGCCCACGAGCGTGGCCAGGGCCCAATGCCACGTCCGCCACGCCGACTCCCCGGCCCGGCGCATGCGGGCCTCATTGTCCGAGAGTTCACCCATGCCGGTCGCCCGCCGCCTTGCCGCTGACGGAAAATCCTAAACGTGCCATGCGCGAGTTCTTACCACCCGCAGGCGGGAACACTCCAGCCCCAACCGCTGCGCGGCCGCCGCCGGTGATCACGGTTCAAAAGTTGCGCACGCCGGCGCAAGCCGGTTGTGGTTCCCGCGATTCTCGTGCAGCTTCCAGCCCGTTTACGCATGAAAAGCATCATCGCACGCAGTGTGGCGGTCCTGAACCTGTTCGCGGGAGCCG
Organism: bacterium; assembly: GCA_021823625.1. Lineage (GTDB taxonomy): Bacteria > Verrucomicrobiota > Verrucomicrobiia > Limisphaerales > J093 > DSVZ01. The sequence goes on from JAKANS010000050.1 coordinate 12,051, forward strand.
CTTCCGTTTTGGCCGACGATACTCCCGGTGCCTTGCCCCGCAGCACGCCGGAGGCGCTAGGCATCGCGTCCGCCGCCATCCTCGACTTCGTCGAAACCGCCGACCGGCAGATCGACGCCCTGCACAGCTTCATGCTGGTCCGCCACGGACACGTCGTGGCCGCAGGCTGGTGGGCGCCGTACGCCGCGCAAAGCCCGCACGAGTTGTACTCGTTGAGCAAAAGCTTCACCTCGACCGCCATCGGCCTGGCGGTCGCCGAAGGCAAGCTGAGCATTGACGACACCGTCCTTTCCTTCTTCCCCGAGGACGCGCCGGCCGACCCGAGCGCGCAGCTCAAGGAGATGCGCCTCCGCGACCTGCTGTGCATGTCCACCGGCCACGAAAAGGAGCCGCCGACCGGCCGCGACGTCGTTTCGCCGAAGACCTTCCTCGCCCAGCCGGTGCCGTTCAAACCGGGCACCCGGTTCCTCTACAACACGGCCGCCACCTTCATGCTTTCGGCGATCGTGCAAAAGGCCACCGGCCAGACGGTGCTCGACTACTTGAAACCGCGGTTGTTCGCGCCGCTCGGCATCGCGGACCCGACTTGGGAAACCAACTTCCAAGGCATCTCGCTGGGCGGTTATGGCCTGAGCGTGTGCACCGAAGACATCGCGCGCTTCGGCCAACTCTACCTGCAAAAAGGCCAATGGCACGGAAAGCAAATCCTGCCCGCGGCGTGGGTCGAGGCCGCCACTGCCCGCCAGACCTCGAATGGCAGCAACCCGAAAAGCGATTGGGACCAGGGCTACGGTTTCCAGTTCTGGCGCTGCCGGCACGGCGCTTACCGCGGCGACGGCGCGTTCGGGCAGTATTGCCTCGTCATGCCCGAGCAGGACGCAGTGCTCGCGATCACCAGCGGCGTGCGCGACATGCAGGCGGTGTTGAACCTCGTGTGGGACAAGCTGCTCCCCGCCATGCGGCCCGGCCGGCTCCCGAAAAACGCGGCGATGCAGAAACGGCTCGCGGAGCGGCTGGCCAGCCTGACCTTGCCCACGCCGGCTGGCGCCGTGTCATCGCCGCTCCTGCCCAAGCTTGCCGGCAAGTCATTCGTGTTCCCGGCCAACGACCGGAAGCTCGACGCGATCGCTTTGGAGCCGGGGCCCGGAGCCGATGCGGTGACGCTGGTCGCAACTTCCAACGGCACCGCCACGCGGCTGGTCTGTGGCCAGGGCCGGTGGGTGAAAGGCCGCTTTGCGTTGGGTGCCGGTCCCGAACGGGCGGTGGCCGCCAGCGGCACCTGGGTGGCGGACGACACCTTCGAAGCGAAGCTCTGGTACTACGAGACACCGTTCAGCCTGACGGTGAAATTGCGCTTCGCCGGCGATCAGGTGTTCCACGACTCGGAATTCAACGTCTCCTTCGGCCCGACGCGGCAGCCGCAACTGGTGGGTCGCGCCAAGTGAGCGGCCGCGGTTAAACCCGAAAACCGAAGTGGACTGGGGAGCGCACACGGCCCGCGTGCGGTTTTCGGTGCCCGCGCCGAAAACGGCTTGCGCCGGAAACCGGGCGGCCAACGGCCAGGCCGGCGCGTGGCCCCGGCGCTGGACGCGCGGCGCGTCCAGCCACACCCGCGGGCGGGTGTGCTCCCCGACTTCGGAATTCGGGTTAAATGGCAGGCGGGCACAGCTCGCCACCGTGAACGTCCTCTGGCTGGTTGCCGGCCGGTCTTGGAGTTTCGGCGGACACTGCCGGTGTTCCAGTAAGCACCAAAGAAAAAGGCCCGGCGTGTGCCGGGCCTCGACGTTCTCGACGCGGGCAGCGGTGTTTACTTGCCCATCAAGTGTTCCAGCACGAGCTGGTCCAGCGCCGCGTAATTGCGGTCGGCGATCAGCTTTTGCGCCTCCGCCTCCGGGAAGGTGCGCGCCTTTTCGACCAGGCGCAGGAACGTGCGGCGGCTGTTCTCGAGGTGCGCCGTCCAGTGCTCGACCTTCGTCGTGCGAAACGGATGCACGTCGAACGCCACATATTCGCCCTTGCTGCCATACTTGTTCCGCTCCAGCGCGCGCACCTGGTTGAACGCCACCCGCAGGTTCGCCGAGCCGAACGGCTTGTCCTGGTCGAACTTCAGTCCGTTCTGGTCGTTGAGGTGGAGCGACCACAACTTGCCGAAGGTGCAGGCGAAATCGATTTCGTCCGCCGGGTCCAGCCCCGCCAGCAGCGCGTGCGCGGATTCGATGAGGCACCCGACGCGCTTGGGATCGGCCGTGAGATTCGACAATGCCAGCGCGTGGCCAATCGTGGGGATGTACGCGAGGTCCATCGGCTCGTTCGGCTTCGGCTCGATGGCGATCCGCACCTTCTTGTCGTGCGCCAGCATCTTGTCGATGGCGGCGACCAGGTAATCGAAGCAGCGCCGCGCGTTCTTGCTCTCGCGGATGTAGCTGCCTTCGCGCGCCAGCCACAGCACGATCAGGTCGCAGTCCAGATAGTTCGCGATGTCGATGCAGCGGAGCGAGCGCTCGATGGCGTACTGGCGGCACTTGGGATCGTTGCTGGTGTAGCCGCCATCAATGGTGCGCGGATCGAACCACAGGCGCGGCGCGACGATCTCGGCCACCACGCCGGCATCGGCGAGCTTCTTCTTCAACTCCTTGGATTCGGCCTTGAGCTGGGCGTCGGACTTGTTGTCCACGTCCGGCACGGCGTCGTCGTCGTGGAACATCATCGCGTCGAAGCCGAGTTTTTTGAGCTGGCCGAGTTTCCAGTCGAACGACTGGACGGGGCGGGTGGGCGGGCCGTAAGGATCCTGGCCTTCGCTGAGGTTCCAGGGGCCGAAGCAGAATTTGTAAGCGTTGTTCTTTGCCATAGGACGTTCGCGAGGAGCGTACGAAGCAGCCACGGTTTGACGAGCAAAAAGGCTGGAAAGCGACCGGGCGAACCGATTGCCGGGGACGAAGCGCCGCCTGGCTGGGCAAAACGTTGCCCGGCGCCGGAGCAGGCGCGGGGAACAGCCGCTGTCGGGCTGACGGCGGATGGCGGTGGTCTGGGGGCGGTGTTGTTCCACCGGCTGACCCGGCGGGCGCCGTTTATGGCGGCACAGCGGAGACGCCGGCGCGCCACGCACTCTACCGGTGCGGACCGAAGACGCTCGCGAAGATGACCTCCTTGATTTTCCAAATCAGCGACATGGTGAGCGCCACCGGCAGCAACACCAGGATCAGGAGGAAGCCGAGGCCGAAGTGGACCGCCAGGCTCGCCGCCAAGACCAGCCAGGGCGGCGGCGTTTGGATCTGGAGGATTCCCAGCCCCAAGGCGGTGCAGACGAAGGTCGCGCCGAGCAGACCGAGGTTCAGGTTCGTGAACAGGCGCGCTTCGAGCCGGAGCGTTTCGTCGGGCAGCATGGCGGCGAGACGCTGGAGCGCGAGGTTCAGCGTGAAGAGAAAGAACAGCCCGGTCAGCGCCATCACCGCCACCGCGAGCTGGTAGTGGAGCACGCCGGGCAGCAGCTTCCACCAATACAAAAACGGCGCGAGCCCGAGGTTCACCACCGCCAGGAGTTTCGCGCGGTCAAGGGCGTGGGTCCACACGCGCTCCTGGGGACGGAAGCAACCCACGAGCACCAAGCCGTAAAGCAGCGCGGCGTTCGCCAGCACGGGCGGGAACAGACCGAACGCGCCCAGGAGGCTGGTGCGCGCGGTCTGGACGCAGACCACCAACGCGATCGGCAGGCCCCAGAACAGCGTGGACAACCCGCGGACCAACCGCCCCAGCGACTTCATCAAGTCGGCCTCGGTTGGATCGGCGGCGGGCATCGGCGAGGAACTGTACACGCCGCTCACGGCCGGCCGGCCCGGCGGGGCGAGGCGCGGCGACGCGGCGGAAGCGCGGTGGCGGTGGATGTCATGAAGGCGAGGGGCCGGACGGTGTCATTGGATCGCCAGGTAGGTGTATTCCTTCAGGCCCTTCTCGTATTCATCGAGCAACCGCATCGCTTCGGAGGGTTTGAGTTTGTCGGATTTGATCGCGGCGTCCATCTGGGCCTTCATCTGGCGCTTCAGTTCGTTTTCGTCGTACTGCACCGATTGCAGCGCCTGGACGATCGTGGTGCCTTCGATGATCTCCTCCACGTAATACCCGGCCGGCTCGTCGGGGTCGAGGAACACATGCACCTCGTTCACCCGGCCGAAGAGGTTGTGGAGGTCGCCCATGATGTCCTGGTAGGCGCCCATCAAAAAGATGCCCAGGTGGTACGGCTCGGGCGCACCGTTGCCGTTGATGACCAGCCGGTGCAACGGCAGCGTGTCCCGCACGTCGCGCAGGTCGATGAAGCGGTTCACCTGGCCGTCGGAGTCGCACGTGATGTCCACGAGCGTGGCGTCGCGGGTGGGGCGCTCGCCGAGCCGGCTGATGGGCATGATGGGGAAAAGCTGGTCCAGCGCCCAGTGATCGAGCAGCGATTGGAAGACGGAGAAATTGCAGAGGTACTGGTCGCTCAAGCTGTCTTCGAGCTTGCGGATTTCTTCCGGCACATACGCCTGGCCTTTGAAGCTGCGCGCGACCGCTTCGCAAATCTCCCAGTACAGGCTCTCGATCTTGGCCTTGTCGGGCAGTTCGAGCAGGCCGAGCGCAAACATGTTGTGCGCATCGTCCTTGCGTTCGAGGGCGTCGTGGTAGGCCTCGAGCTTGTTCAACTTCGCCAGGTTTTTACGCATGTCGAGCAGTTCCTTCACCAGCGCGTGCTCGTTCTCGCCATAGACCAGCTCGACCGGCTGCTTGGTCTTCGCCATCGCGCCGAGCACCTCCACGATCAACACGCTGTGGTGCGCCACGATCGCCCGGCCGCTCTCGCTGATCAGGTCGGGATGCGGCACGCGCTCCGCGTTGCACACGTCGGCCACGTAATAGACGATGTCGTTCGTGTACTCCTGGAGCGTGTAGTTGGTGGAACTGTCGAACGCCGTGCGACTGCCGTCGTAATCGACCCCCAGCCCGCCGCCCACGTCGAGGTACTTGAGCGGAAAGCCCATTTTGATGAGCTTGGCGTAAAACCGCCCCGCCTCCTGCACCGCCTTCTTGATCGTGAGAATGTCCGGCACTTGCGAGCCGATGTGGAAATGCAGCAGGCGGAAACTGTGCGTGAGGTTCTCCGCCCGGAGGATCTCGGCGGCGGCGAGCAACTCCGCGGTGTTCAAGCCGAACTTGGCGTTCTCCCCCCCGCTGTCGGCCCACTTGCCGCCGCCTTTGCTGGCGAGACGCGCCCGGACGCCGATCAACGGCTCGACGCCCATCTGCTTCGAGATCGCCAGGACCTGCTTGAGCTCCTCGAGCTTCTCGATGACCAGGATGATCTCCTTTTCGAGCTTGCGCCCCATGAGCGCCATGCGGATGAACGCGGCGTCTTTGTACCCGTTGCAGATGATCAAGTTCCCCGGCTGCCCCTGCAAGGCGAGGCCGGCGAAGAGCTCCGGCTTGCTGCCGACTTCGAGGCCGAAATCGTAAGGCTTGCCGGCGTCGAGGATTTCCTCCACCACCTCGCGCAGTTGGTTGACCTTGATCGGAAACACGCCGCGGTACCGGCCCTGGTAATTGTATTCGGCAATGGAATTGCGGAACGCCAGGGTGATCGCCTCGACGCGATGCCGCAGGATGTCCTGAAAGCGGATCAGCAACGGAAAACGCAGCCCCCGCCCGCGCGCCTCCTCGACCACGTCGGTGAGGTCCACCGCGGCGCCCCCGTCCTGCAAGGGTTTGGCCACCGCGTGCCCGGCCTCGTTGATGTCGAAATAGCCCGCGCCCCAACGGTCGATATAGTACAGGCTCCGCGCGGCGGCGAGATCCCACGGCGGGAAGGCATCGGCATGGTCGTTCATCGTCGGAACAGTCGGGCGGCAATATAGAAAGCCGCCGCCAGGAAATTCAATACGCCGCCGGCAAAATCTTTGTAGCCCGGCGGCGCGGTGCAGAACGCGCTTTCCTCCGCCGCCGCGTTTTGGTTTCGTCGGCTCATGCCGAAAGTCGCCCTGGCCACCGTGGTCCGACACTGCGACCGCGAATTGCGCCTCGCCGAATTCACCGATTGGGACGGCGCGGCCAACGGCCTCCAGGTCCAGAACCGCGGCCACGTCACGCGCCTGGCCGCCGCCGTGGACGCCAGCCGCGCCACGGTGCGCCTGGCCATCGACGCGGGCGCCGACCTGTTGCTGGTCCACCACGGTCTGTTCTGGGGCGCGACCCATCCGTGGACGGGCCACCGCTACGAATTGTTGCGGTTGCTGCTCGACCACAACCTGGCGGTTTACAGTGCCCACCTGCCGCTGGATGCGCATCCGCGGCTGGGCAACAACGCGCGGCTCTGCGCCGCGCTGGGCTTGAAGCGGCCGGTTCCGTTCTTCGAATGCAAAGGCCGGCGCATCGGCCTACAGTCGCGGACCCGCCTTGCGCGGACCGAACTGGCGACGCGACTGGCGCAGGCACTGGGCACCCCGGCACGCCTCCTGCCCGGCGGGCCCGAAGTCTGCACCCGCATCGGCGTGGTGACCGGCGGCGCCGGCGCGGAACTCAAGCAGGCCGCAGCCGAGGGCATCGACACCTTCATCACCGGCGAAGGCCCGCACTGGACTTACGCGCTGGCCGAGGAACTGGGTGTGAACGTGTTTTACGGCGGGCACTACGCCACCGAGACGTTTGGCGTCAAGGCGCTGGCCACGCACCTGGGGCGGAAGTTCGGACTGCCGTGGGTGTTCCTCGATCACCCGACCGGTCTGTGAATCGCCGGCCGCGAACGCCGCCCATTCGCCCCCACGCCCACCGTCATGAGTCCCGCCAAGCCCAACTCTCGCCCGCGCGGAGCCGCGCTCTGCCTGGGCCTCGCGCTGCTGACCGCCGCGGCGCTGACGGCTTGCCGCACGTTGCCCCCGCCGGGCACGGTCGAACGGCGCGCCGGCGACGAGATCGTGGTGGCCGGCCAGTTCGTCCACACCGGCACGCGGGTCGTGACCTGGCTCGATCCCGGCGGCTACGACGCGTACCGGGTCGAGCGCCGGTTCAGCGCCTGGACGAATGCGGATTGGGCCTCTTCGGCAGCCGAGGTCAAGGCGCTCACGACCCCGAACCGTTACGGCCTGCGCCGCGAAACGCTGTCGCCCGAAGAACTGGAGCGCGTGCGCGGCGGCGGTTGGGACCTGGCCACGCTCACCAACGTGGTGGACCAGTTCGTGATTCACTTCGACGCCTGCGGCACCAGCCGGCAGTGCTTCAAAGTGCTCCAGGATTTGCGCGGGTTGAGCGTGCATTTCCTCCTCGATCTCGACGGCACGATCTACCAGACGCTCGACCTCAAGGAACGCGCCTGGCACGCCACCACCTCCAATTCGCGCTCCATCGGCGTCGAGATCGCCCAGATCGGCGCCTATCCGCCCGACCAGGCGGGACCGCTCGCCGAGTGGTACCCACGCGACACCCAGGGGCGTGTCCGCCTCGCCATCCCGGAACGGTTCGGCGACGGCGGCCTGCGCACGCCCGGCTTCGTCGGCCGGCCGGCGCGACCGGAGCGGATCCGCGGCACCGTGCAAGGCCGCGAGCTGGTCCAGTACGACTTCACGCCGGAGCAATACGCAGCGCTGGCGCACCTCACCGCCGCGCTTTGCCGCGTGTTTCCCAAGCTGAAATGCGACTACCCGCGCGACGCGGCCGGCCAGGTCGTGAACCACCGCCTGCCGGACGACGAATTGCAGCGGTACGAAGGCGTGCTCGGGCATTGCCACGTTCAGGCGAACAAAGTGGATCCCGGCCCGGCGTTCCAGTGGGATCGCGTGATCGGCGAGGCGCGGGCACTGATCGAGCGGGCGGAGGCCGGGCCGCTGCGCTCGCCCAAAGGCCTGGCGAGCCGATGAGGTCGTTCCAAGCCATCGCCGCGATGTCGCTGAACCGGGTGATCGGCCGGGCCGGCCGGATTCCCTGGCATCTGCCGGAAGACTTCAAGTGGTTCAAACAACTCACGATGGGCCAAGTCCTCGTGATGGGGCGCCGGACCTTCGAGTCCATCGGCCGGCCGTTGCCAGGGCGGCTGACGATCGTGCTGACGCGCTCGGGCTGGACGCATCCTGGCGTGAGCACCGCCACCGCCCTGGACACCTTGCCGCTGCCGGTCGACGATCCGCGCACGGTGTTCGTCTGTGGCGGGGCGGAAGTTTATGCGCAAGCGCTGCCGCTCTGCTCCGACCTCTACCTGACGCGGGTCAAGCGCGAGGTGGAAGGCGACGCGTTTTTTCCGCCGTTTGAAGACCGCTTCGAACTTGTGGCGCAATTGCGCGACACGCCGGACTTTACAATTCTCCATTACCGCCGGACCGGAGCCACACTCCGTGATCGCACTGATGCTCAACGCGCTAAAAGCATGCCCACAGAATTCCCCGGTGATCGCAGCCGCCTTGCGCGTCGAGACCTCCTGCATGCACAACTGCGCCAGCACCGCATTCTACGGAAGTAGGGCGCCCCCGAACCTTCAATCGCCGGAGGGCGCGAGAGGACGCTTCGCCGACCGCACTCCGGCTCGTCTTAGTTCACGCAACGCTCCCCAGAAGCCCAGCACTTGACCGCTCCGAAACAAACGAGTTGATTGGCGTCCGGGTGTCGCACTATTGGACCGCCACCCGCTGCACTTCTCGACCGACGCGCACAAGGTCAAAATCCGATGCCAGACTCCGCGTACAGCGTCTTTGAAATCCAGCCCGAATGGGTGCGGGTGCTGGAAGGCATGGGCAGCAAGGAGAAGTTTTGGTATCGTGCCCAAGAAGGAGAGCCGGAGTGGCTGTTCAAATTCCCCCAGCCGAACACCGGCCAACACTGGGCGGAAAAGATCGCGGCAGAGCTGGCGGCCTGCCTGGACATTCTCCACGCCAAGGTGGAACTCGCGGTGTTTCAGGGCCACCGCGGTTCGGCCACGGAGTCGTTCGCCCGCGACGGCCGCAACCTGTTTCACGGCAATCAGATTTTGGCGGGCAAAGTCCTCGGCTACGACCCCGCGCGCAAGTTCCGCCAGCCCGACCACACGCTCGAGAACGTATTCCTGGCACTGGAACGGCTGTTTGTTCGGGCTGAGGCCGCCGAACAGGCCAAGACCTGGTTCGCCAGCTACCTCGTGCTCGACGCAGTGATCGCCAACACGGACCGGCACCACGAGAACTGGGGCGTGTTGCGGAAGCAGGTGGGTGAGAGATGGCAGGGTATGTTGGCGCCGACCTTCGACCATGCGTCCTCCTTGGGCCGGGAGTTGCTGGACCAAAGCGAAGGCAAGTGCCGGCGCCTGATCCTCAGGGAAAATCGGGTGAGCGCCTACGCGGAGAAGGCGCCGGGTGCCATCTACTGGGCTCAGTCGGACAAGCGGGGCATCAGCCCGCTGGAGTTGGTGCGTCGCGCCGCCGCTGCGCATCCGCGTCTGTTTAGGCCGGCCCTGGAGAAGTTGGACCGGCTCGACAAGGTCAAGGCCGCTGGCATCATCGCCCGCGTCCCGGAGGATTGGATGTCCGACTTAGCTCGGGACTTTGCACTGGAACTGGTTTGCTATAATGTGGAGCAGTTGAAACGATTGACGCCATGAACACGAAAACGCTTTTCCTAGCCTGGCAGGACAAGGCGCGCACGCGCCAGTGGTTCCCAGTGGGACGGCTGGATGTTCAGCAAGCTCAGTCAACCTACCGGTTCGGTTATCTGCGCGGCGCGGAACGCGCTCACCAGGAAAGCGGATTTGAGCCGCTGGTGGATTTTCCAGACTTCCACGGCCGCTACGAAGCGTCGGACCTGTTCCCGCTGTTCCAGAACCGCGTGTTGACGCCCGGACGCCGTGATTTCCAAGAGTACCTGCGACAACTCGACCTGCCCGAGCAAGCAGACCCGATTGAAATTCTTTCGGTGGATGGCGGCTACCGGGCCACCGATAGTTTCGAGGTGTTCCCGAAAATCGAGCAGCGCGAGGGCGGGGCTTTTCGGTGCCGGTTCTTTCTCCACGGCTGGCGCCACGTCAACCCCGAGGCCCTGGCACGGTTGGAACGTCTGAAGCCCGGCGAGGAACTCGTCGCCTGCGTTGAGATCAACAACCCGGCCACGTTCCTCGCCGTCCAGGTGCAGACTCGTGATTACCACATGATCGGGTGGACACCACGCTACTTGGTGGGTGACCTCATCAACGCTATTGCGCGCTCGCCATCGAAGTTGGAGGCGGAGGTCGTGAAGGTGAATCCGGCCCCGGCGCCATCCAAGCAACGCGTGCTCATTGAATTCCGCGGCCATTGGCCGGCGGACTACGAGCCGATGTCAGGCGACGATTTCAAACTTCTAGCGGGATAGCGGCGGCCTCCATCAGTCCCGCCCGCAAGCTGCGCCGGATAGTAGGCCTCGATCGCGGACCGAGGGCTAACATCCAGGAGGGGGGCGCATAGGGCGGGCATTGCGGGGAGGTTGCCCTTCAGACGATTTAAGTCGTACTTTGCACCATGAAAGGGTCACCCATTAGCGTGAGCGGTCGAGTGGGGAAGAGGATTTCCCTCAGCCAGCTTGCCTTTTCTTAAAAGCTGTCTTGGTTTTCTCGGGCAGTTGCGGGCGGCATCCAAGGTGCAATTCGTGCCTGTCATTTCTGTCGTTGATTCGGATGCACTCCTCCCACCTGGGAGGCGATCCGTTCAGTCACCCATCTGGTTCCAGCGTGCCGCGTCCGGTCCGCGTGACGGACCGGTCTGCCGTGCGCATCGCCCTTGGATCCCGCTGCTCAAATCAATCCCCAACACCTCCGCAGAAGCGTGTCGAGGGTGGGGGGCGCCGGACGCGCTCAACAAACCTGATCCCGAGAGCCGCCCCCTCCATTTGCGACCCGGCGGGGGCGCGCTATTCTCCACCCGATATGAGTGGAGCGAGTTCTAACCAGGCCAGCTTTACCTGGCTGCTTTACGCGATGTTGACCGTGGCGTCGTGGGGCGTTTACGGCGTCTTCCTGCACTCCGGCCAGACCGCGATGCAAGACCCCGAGAATGGCCGCTACAAGGCCTTCCTGTTCGTGGGCCTCGCCTACTTCCTCACCGCGGTGCTGGCGCCATTGGGCATGTTGCTGTTCAAAGGGGCGGCGTTCAGTGGCTACACCGCCAAAGGCATGGGCTGGTCGCTCGTGGCCGGCATCGTCGGCGCGATCGGCGCGTTCGGCGTGCTGCTGGCGTTTGGCGCCAAGGGCACGCCGGCGGTGGTCATGTCCATCGTTTTCGCCGGGGCACCGGTGGTGAATGCGCTCTACGCGCTGTACCTGCACCCGCCGGCAGGTGGTTGGGGGGCCATCAAGCCGCAGTTCTATCTGGGCATCGTGCTCGCTGCCCTCGGCGGCTGCCTGGTCAGCTATTACAAGCCCAACCCGGCTCCGGCCGGCCACGCGCCGAAGGTCGCCGCGCACGCCCGCGCTGCGGTCGCCGCCGCCGCCCAGCCCGGTCCGGCCCAACCCTAGCCCGGCATGCCAGACGCGCCCCGGCCATCGCGAGCTGAGTTACGCGCCCGGCAATTCCACAGCCTGCGCGAGCTGCTGACCGCCATTGCTGACGGCAACGCCTTTTATCGCCGCCGCCTGGAGCCGCTCGGGGCGGAGTTCTTCCGGATCGAATCGATCGAGGATTTCAGCCGCCGGTTTCCGTTCACGACCAAGTCGGAGGTGGCGGCCGACCAGCTCGCGAACCCGCCTTACGGCACGAACCTCACCTATCCGCTGGCGCAATACACGCGCTGCCACCAAACCAGCGGCACCACCGGCACCCCGCTGCGCTGGCTCGACACGCCGGCGGACTGGGACGGGCTGACCGCGAGCTGGCTGCAAGTGCTGCTGGCGGCGGCCGTGAAGCCGGCCGATCGCGTGTTCTTCGCCTTTTCGTTCGGCCCCTTCATCGGATTTTGGATGGCGTTCGCCGCGGCGGAACGGCTCGGTTGCCTGTGCATTCCCGGCGGTGGCTTGAGCACTTCCGCGCGGCTGCGATCGATCCTGGACCACCGGGCGACCGTGCTTTGTTGCACGCCCACCTATGCCTTGCACCTGGCCGAGACGGCGGCGCGCGAAGGCATCGACCTGCACAGGTCCGCGGTGCGGTGCCTGCTGGTGGCCGGCGAACCGGGCGGGAGCGTGCCCGCCACGCGCGCGCGCCTGCAGCAAGCGTGGCCGGGCGCCCGCGTTTGCGATCATCACGGGATGACCGAAGTCGGGCCGGTCACCTACGAATGCCCGGCCGAGCCGGGCGTGTTGCATGTGATGGAGCATGCGTACCTCGCGGAAGTGATCGACCCCGCGAGCAGCCGGGCCGTCGCCGATGGCCGGCGCGGCGAACTCGTCCTGACCACGCTGGGGCGGATCGGAATGCCGCTGTTGCGGTACCGCACGGGCGACCTGGTGCAGCCGCGTTTCGCGCCGGGCCGTTTCGGCGTGCCGCCTTGCGCCTGTGGCCGGCACGAACTGGCGCTGACCGGCGGGATTCTCGGCCGCGTGGACGACATGGTGATCGTGCGCGGCGTGAATGTGTTTCCCAGCGCCGTGGACGACGTGATCCGGCGTTTCGCCGAGGTGGTGGAATACCAGGTGTTGCTCACCCGGCCCGGCGGTTTGGTGGAAATGGGGATCGAAATCGAACCCACCGCCGACTGCCCCGAACCAGCCGCCCTGGCCCGGAGCGTGCAGGAGGAGTTCCACATCGCTTTCGCACTACGCGTGCCGGTGACCTTCGTGCCGCCCGGCACCCTGCCGCGTTATGAATTGAAGGCGCGCCGGTGGGTGCGGCTCAACCAGCCCCAGGCGGCGTAAACGCGGGAGTTCTCCCAAATCCGCGCACGGTTCACCGGCCGGGGATCGGCTTGCGGGTCACTCCGACTTGGGTATGCTCGCGGCGACACCGTTCGCACAAATCGAAGCAAACCTATGAAGACTCGCCTTTGCCTGCTCGCGCTCGCCGGCGCTTTCACCTCCGGCAGCCTTTTGTTCGCCGCGGAAAGCATCGTCGCCCCCGGCGCCAAACTGGAGAAGCTCGCCGGCGACTTCCAGTTCACCGAAGGCCCGACCGCCGACGCCGCCGGCAACGTCTTTTTCACCGACCAGCCCAACGACCGCATCCTGAAATGGAGCGTGGACGGCAAGCTGAGCACCTTCGCCCAACCCGCCGGCCGTGCGAACGGCATGTGCTTCGACGCCCAAGGCAATCTGCTCGCCTGCGCCGACGAGAAGACGGAGTTGTGGCTGATCCCCGCCGCCTCGATCGACACCAAGTCCGTGGTCGTGAAGGAAGTGCTCGCGGCCCGGTACCAAGACAAAATGCTCAACGGCCCGAACGACGTGTGGGCTCACCCCAGCGGCTCGCTGTACTTCACCGATCCGTTCTACAAACGTCCGTGGTGGACCTGGAGCCAGATGCCGCAGGACAAGCAATGCGTTTACCGCCTGGCGGCCGACCACAAAACCCTCACCCGCGTCGTGGACAGCCTCAAACAACCCAACGGCATCGTCGGCACGCCCGACGGCAAGACGCTGTTCGTGGCCGACATCGGCGCGGGCAAAACGTACCGGTTCGCGATCCAGTCCGACGGTTCGCTCGCGGACAAGACGCTCTTCTGCGAGCTGGGCTCGGACGGGATGACCATCGACGCGGACGGCAACCTATACCTGACCGGCCGCGGTGTGACCGTGTTCGACCAGACCGGCCAGCGGATCGACCACCTCGACGTGCCGGAAGGCTGGACGGCGAACATGTGCTTCGGCGGCGCGGACCGGCAGACCCTGTTCATCACGGCGAGCAAAGGCTTTTACGCGATCAAGACCCGCACCCACGGCGCGTTCAAGCAGGGGAAATAGCGACAGGCATTGGCCCCCGGCAACCCGACAGGCACGGAAGGGCCCGCCAGTAGTCGCACCGCGCGGGACGCAGCGACGGTCGAACTCTGCTTGCATCCATCAGGCCACCCGGAGAAGAGTTCGCCGCATCACGATCAACGGCCATGAAACCATTCCCGAACCTGCGAAGGTTCCTGTGCACCGCCACCGCGACAAAATGGTGATCGGCGACGATCCGTCGGCCAAGGAACCGGGTTGGTGTACCGGGGTGATCCATCCGTTCAGTCGGTCGGCCGCAGTGCCCACCGACGCGATCAGCCAATGGAGCAGTTACAGGATCACTTGCATTGGCCAGACCTTCACGGTCGGCATCAATGGCCGGCCGGTGAACCGCCGGGCCGACCCGCAACAGTGCATCCCCCACGGTTACCCGAGCCTGCATCACCCCGGCGGCAATGCCTCCCTGCGCCCCCGAAACCTTCGAATTAAGGAACTGCCATGACCTCTCACTCCCCGTTCCACGAACTGGCGATTAACGATCCGGCGGAACTGCGCTTCGGCGTCGCGCCCCGTCCACTGACGACCCGCCACGGCCTGGTACTCGGCGGCGGGAGGGTGTACCCGGAGTTGAATTTCACACTGCCTACGATGTTGGTGGATGAGACGACCCTGCCGGAAGTCCGTCGCGAATATCGACAGATCATTACCGGGGCCCTCCAGCGGGCGGTGGAGTTGGAAGCCCCTGGCCTGGTCGTGGAGTTCGAAACGCTCCCGCCGATGACCGAGCACCCCGCCTGGGGAATCGAACTGACCCAACTCCTGGCGGAGGCGATGGAAGACGCGCGCGCGCGGCACGGCCTGCGGAGTGTCCTGCGGATCACACCCAATGACACCCGGGAGATGGAGCGTCCACCGCGCATGCGGAGCGGTGTCTTGTACGAGAACATGCTGGCCACCTTCGAAGGCTGCGCGCAGGCGGGTGCGGAACTGTTAAGCATCGAATCCGTGGGCGGCAAGGAGGTTCACGATGACGCCCTCCTGATGGGCGACCTCCGCGCCGTGCTGTTCGCCTTGTGCGTGCTCGGTGTGCGCGACATGCATTTCTTGTGGGGGCAGTTGGACGACCTCGCACGCCGGTGTCGCGTCCACTGCGCGGGGGACACGGCTTGCGGTTTCGCGAACACCGCGATGGTCCTGGCCGAGCAGAGGATGATCCCGCGGGTGTTTGCCGCGGTGGTGCGGGTGGTGAGCGCGGTTCGCACGCTTGTCTGCTACCAGCATGGGGCGGTGGGCCCCGGCAAAGACTGCGGATATGAGAACGTCATTCTCAAGGCCATCACCGGCTTCCCGATGGCGATGGAAGGAAAAACGGCCGCGTGCGCCCACTTGAGTCCGCTGGGGAACATCGCTGCGGCCACCTGCGACACCTGGAGCAACGAATCGGTACAGAACGTCAAGTTGTTGGGCGGGATGGCGCCCACGTGCTATCTCGAACAACTGATTTATGACTGCCGGCTCATGAACCAGGCGCTGCAAGACGGGCGCGACGCCGCCTTGCTCTATCGCAAGTGGCTCGTGGAGTCGGATGCGGCCTTGGATCCGCAAGCCTTTGTGCTGGCACCGGAGAACGCCATCGCCGTCGCGCGGGCCATCGTGAAAGCGGCCACGCCTTACGAGGCCGGGCAAGCGGCCGCCCGGACGGCATTGGACAGGATTCGGGAGGCGCATCGTGCGGGCCGGCTGAAGATTCCGGCGCGTGAACTTCCGTGGCTGGACCGCCTGCAGAGGACGCTGGACACGCTCCCCGCCGACGAAGGTCGGTTCATCAGCGAAATGATGGACCAAGTGGATCGGGCCAAGTTTCGACCCGAGGACTACGACCTCTAGTCCGCGGGTCGGCCAGGAACTCCTCGCCTGGTGCTCCCCGCAGATGCCAACGCCTCTTGTGCCCAACCCCGACCGCATGCTTAAGCCGAAAGTCTCCCCCGATCACGAGTCGCTGAGCCGCCACGCCGCTGACTGGCTCGCTGCGCGGCTCCGCGCCCGACCTGACGCGCTGCTCTGCCTCGCCTCCGGCGGCACGCCCACTCGCACGTACGAACTGCTCGCCAGCCAACCGCAGCGACTGCGCCGCGCGCGATTCCTCAAACTCGACGAGTGGGGCGGTCTGGCGATGAACGATCCGGCCACCTGCGAAAGCTACTTCCGGCGACTGCTCCTCGCGCCGCTCGGCCGCGCCCATCGCCTGCACGGGCTTCGCAGCCGGCCAGCCGATCCCGAGACCGAATGCCGGGAGGTCCGCGCCTGGCTCGCCGTCAACGGACCGATCGACGTGTGCATTTTGGGGCTGGGCGTGAACGGCCATCTCGGTTTCAACGAACCGGCTGCGGCGCTCCAGCCTTTCGCCCACGTGGCCAAACTGTCCGCGGCTTCGCTGAACCACGGCATGTTGTCGAACGCCCGCAACCGCCCCAGCTACGGGCTGACGCTGGGCATGGCGGACTTGCTGGCGTCCCGCGAAATCCTGCTCCTCGTCAGCGGACGCCACAAACGCGCGGTGCTCCGCCGCCTCCTCGCCGGCACCGTCACCCCGCGCCTGCCCGCCAGCTTCCTCTGGCTCCACCCGCGGGTAACGCTGCTTTGTGACGAAGCCGCACTCGGCTCTTCAGTTGCCGTCGCAGCAGACACCGCCTCCGAACCCGAAGAATAGAAAACCGCCAAGACGCAAAGGACGCCAAGCATGACTTCTTCGCTCCTCCGGTTTTTGAACGCCCTTGCCGCTCTCGGCGCCTTGGCGGTTCATTCCGCTGCCGCCGATCTCCGGCCTTGGAACGATTACCGCATCATCATGTGGGTGGGTGACTCGGTCTGGAAACGGCCGGACAAGGTGCCGTTGTTCCGCAATCGCCTGCGCGAGATGGGGGTGGACACCGCGATGGTGCACGGCGCTGGTGGCGACGCCCGGCCGTGGCTGACGAACCGGTATCCGTTTTACGTCGAGAACCTCGTCAACCGCGGCCTGTGTTTGAAGTGGAACTCGCAGGTTACCGATTGGGACAAGTTCGTCACTGGCTGGGCGAACAGCGGCCGGCCCGAAAGCGCGTTCGTTCGCGAGTCTTGCTTTGACGATCCGCAATGGCTCGGCTGGGCGAAGGACCAGATGCGCGCGGCGGCGGGACGCTTCGCTCCGCACGCGCCGCTGGCCTATAACATCCGCCACGAACTCTCGGTCACGATCTCGGCGAACCCCTTCGATTACGACTTCTCGCCTGCCGCGCTAGATGGCTTTCGAGCATGGCTGAAGACTCAGTACACACCCGGAACCCGGTGGGGCGAGACTCCGTCGAGCCCTGCCAATCAGTCGCGCGAAGTCGCGGCTCGACAGAGTCTCGCCCCACCCGAGCACGCCGCCCTCGCTGCCTTGAATGCCGAGTGGGAAACCGCGTTCAGGTCCTGGGACGAGGTCCGGCCGTTCAGCACCGACCAGATCAAAAACCGCATGGCCAGCGGCGACGCGTTGCCGCGCGGGAAACCGGACTGGCCGGCGGTGCAGGCGCTCCAGTTCGATCCGGTCGCCGCCCGCCGCGAGCCGACGCGCTGGAACTTCGCGCCCTGGGCCGATTTCCGGACTTACATGGACCTGTCGCTCGCGCGCACGCTGGACGAGTTGCGCCAGGCGGCGCGCGCGGTGGACCCGCGCACGCCGGTCGGCATCGAAGGCACGCAGATGCCCTCGGCGTGGGGTGGCTACGATCTCTGGCGCCTGTCGCAAGTGCTCGACTGGGTGGAGCCGTACGACATTGGCAACGCGCGCGAAGTCTTCGGTTCGTTCATGCCGGGAAAGCCGATCCTGACCACCGTCTTCGAAAAGGAGGCGAACGCCGCCAATCGCCGGCTCTGGCACCTCCTTCTCGAAGGCGATCGCGGCTGCCTCATTTGGTGGAGCGAAGACTGCATCGATTGGAACCGCCCCGATTACGCGCTTACTGCCAAAGCCCGCGCGTTGGCGCCCGTGCTGAAGGAACTGCACAATCCACTGGCACAACTCTTCTTGCGCGCGGAGCGCGTGCGCGACCCGATCTATATCCACTATTCCCAGCCGAGCATCCAAGTGGCGTGGCTGCTCGAATCCACGGCGGACGGCTCGACTTGGCCCCGGCGCTTCTCGAGCTTCGAGGCGGAGCACAATCGCCACGCCAAGGTGCGGAACGCGTGGCTGAAGGCGCTGCAGGACCTCGGCTTCAGCCCGCAGTTCATTTCGTCGGAACAACTCGAGCGATTCCAGCCTGGTCCGGCCGCGCCCTTCACGCTGGTGTTGCCGCGGTCTTACGCGCTTTCCGACCGGGAACTCGCGACCGTTGAATCTCTCTTCTCCGGACCACTCACCAGCAAACCGCCCACGCGGCTGGTGCTGGCCGACGGCGCGCTAGGGCTTTTCGACGAACACGGCCGACTACGCGCCACGAATCGGCTGGAGCGGGCATTTCCGTTTGCGAGTCCGGCCGCCGTTCGGGCCTGGCGCGGCCCGGAAGGCAAGGCCGCCGGTTTCATCGGCGACCTCGCTGAGTTCCCGAAACGACGGCTGGCCCAAGAACCTGACATGAGCTTCGTCAATTGGCTGGAAACCCAGATTGGCCAGGGCCCGGTGAAGCTCCCGCCATCGGCCCGGGCGCGCGTTCACCGGTTCCGCGTGGGCGACGCGACTCTGATAGCCATCGAACGAAACATTGAGTACCAAATGAGCGAAGACTTGAAGCAGGCAGGCGGAAACGACGCACTTGAGCAGCCGATCGCGCTCACTGCGCGGCTTTCTCAGCTTGCGCCCGAGCAATTCATTTACGACCTGCGGTCCGGGAGGCGGGTCGGCCACGGCAAGAGCTGGACCTTCACGCTCGATCCCTGGCAGCCGTCGCTGTTCGCCTTGCTGCCCGAACCGGTCGCGGCGGAGACGGTCGTGGCGAGCTTGCTGAAGGCTGCGGCGAAGTAAGACCGTGCTTTCGGTTTGCGGTGGCCGGCCGGGACGCGATACTGCGGTCATGCTAGTCGTGCACGTCCACGTTCAGGTGAAACCCGAGTGCGTCGAGGCTTTCAAGCAGGCCACGGTCGAGAACGCACGTCAAAGCGTTCGCGAACCCGGCATCGCGCGCTTCGACGTGGTCCAACAAACTCGTGCTGGTGGAGGTTTATCGCACCGCCGCGGCGCCGGCGGCCCACAAGGAAACCGCGCATTACGTGCGCTGGCGCGACACGGTGGCGCCGATGATGGCCGAGCCCCGAACCAGCGTGAAGTTCGCCAATGTGTTTCCCGAAGACGCCGGTTGGTGAGCGCACAGCCGGCGACGCCTTGATCTTCTGCCATGCCGCTTGAAATCCCGACCGAGGTTCGCCTGGACAAATGGCTTTGGGCCGTGCGGCTCTTCAAAACGCGCGGCCTCGCCACGGAGGCGTGCGCCGCGGGGCATGTGAAAATCGGCGGCCAGCGCGTCAAGCCCGCCCGCTCGGTGCACCCCGGCGAACTCGTCGAAGCGCAGGTCGGCGAGATCGAGCGCACGGTGCGCGTGCTCGGGCTGTTGGACCGCCGCGTGGGCGCCGCGCTCGTGCCGCGCTATATTGAGGAGCTCACCCCGCCAGAGGAGTTGAACAAGCCCCGCGAGGCCCGGATCGAGCCGTTCATCCACCGGCCGAAAGGTGCGGGCCGGCCGACCAAACGCGAGCGCCGTATGCTCGACCAACTCGGCTTGTGAACCGCCCCACCGCCTTCGAAGCTTGCCCGAAGCACCGTGCAACGCGACCTTTGCCCGCAGTTGGTGTTGACCTACCTTGATCCGGTGATTCGCGGACGAAAGATATGGACTCGTGCAACCCTCCTCGGCCTGGCCGCGGCGGTGTCTGCTCTGCTTGCCAGCACGGCCCCGGCCCGCCCGCCGGGCCGGCTGGATTGGCGTCCCGCCGAAAACAAGGTCACCGCCGACATCAATGGCTGGCCGCTCGACCGCCTGCTCGAAACCATCGCCGCGCGTACGCGCTGGCACGTCTTCGTGGATCCGCAGGCCCGGCACGTCGTCAATGCCAAGTTCAGCGATCTCGCCCCCGGCGAGGCGTTGCGCCGCTTGCTCGGTTCGCTGAACTTCGTGCTCGTGCCCGCCAGCAACGCGGCACCGACGTTGTACGTCTTCAGCACCTCGCGCCAGGCCGCCACCACGCGCATTGCAGTCCCGCCAACCGAGGAGCGCCGCAGCCACCGGCTCAAGGACGAGTTGATTGTCACGCTCAAGCCGGGCAGCGATGCGAAGATCGAAGACCTGGCCGCGAAGCTGGGCGCCAAGATCATCGGCCGCTCGGACGCCTTGGGCGCGTACCGGCTGAAGTTCGCGGCCGCCGCCGCCGCCGAGGCCGCGCGAGCGCAGTTGATGGGCACCGACGGCACCAGCCGCGTGGATGCGAATTACCTCGTCGATCGGCCGCCGTCGGGCGAGGCGCTGTTGCCGGCCGGCGGCGTGGGGCTGGGAATCGATCCCAAGCCGGTGGCGCCGGGCGAGGGCGTGGTGGTGGCGGTGGTGGACACCGCTGTGCAAGGCGATGCCGCCGGCATCAAGGATTTCCTGCTGCCGGCAATCTCGGTCGCCGGCGCTGCCACCCCGCCCGCCGATGAGTTGGCACACGGCACCAGCATGGCGGAAACGTTGGTGCGCACGCTGGCGGCGGCGCCGGACGCGAGCAGTGGCAGCGCGGTGCGCATTTTGCCGGTGGACGTGTACGGGAACAACTCCAGCGCCACGAGCTTCGACGTTGCACTGGGCATCCAGGCCGCGATCAACAGCGGTGCGCCGATCGTGAATTTGAGCCTCGGGGGACCGGACGAAAGCCCGTTTGTGCACAACCTGATCCAGGCCGGCCATGACAAGGGTGTGGTGTTCCTGGCCGCCGCCGGCAACGAACCGGTAACCAGTCCGACCTTCCCGGCCGCGGACCCGGAGGTCATTGCAGTCACCGCGGTGAACCGGAGCGGCAACATCGCTTCGTATGCGAACTACGGCAACTTCGTGGACGTCGGCGCCCCCGGCACGAGCTACGTGACGTTTTGGGGACAACCCTACATGGTGGTGGGCACCTCGCCCGCCACCGCCAGCGCGTCCGCCATGGCGGCGTCAATCGCCGCCGCCACCGGCAAACGCGGCGCAGACCTCGAGGCAGCGATCCGTCAGAACCTCGCGGTCAGCCCCGCCGAACTCGCGCCGTAGGGCGGTCGCTCCGCCGCCCCCGCCCCTTGACGATTCGCGCGGCCGGGCTATTTCATCCGTGGCGGGCGAACTGGGGTCGCCACTAAGAATCCGCCCGTTCGTCGCCAACCAAGACCGGCTATGCAACTCGACCGCTTGACCATCAAAGCCCAAAGCGCCCTGCAGGAGGCGCAGCAGATTGCCCAGCGCTATTCGCACCAGGAACTCGACGGCGAACACCTGGCGCTCGCGCTGCTTGGCCAGGCCGACGGGCTGATTCCCCCGCTGCTCCAGAAACTCGGCGTGCCCGCCGCCGCCTTGCAGGCCGACCTGGAACGCGAACTCGATCGCCGCGTGAAAGTCCAGGGCGGCGCCGAACCGTATCTCGGCACGCAACTCCGCAAAGCGCTCGACGCCGCCACCGCCGAGGCTGCGAAGCTCAAGGACGATTACGTCAGCACCGAGCACCTGTTGCTCGGCCTCGTGGAGCAAGGTGGCGCGACGCTGAAGAAGACGCTGCATGGCCACGGCCTCAAACGCGAGGCGGTGCTGAAGGCGTTGATGGAAGTGCGCGGCAACCAGCGCGTCACCGACCAGAATCCGGAAGACAAGTTCCAGGCGCTCGAAAAGTACGGCCGCGACCTCACGGCGCTCGCCCGCGCTGGCAAGATCGATCCGGTGATCGGCCGGGACGACGAAATCCGCCGCGTGATGCAGGTGCTCACGCGCCGCACCAAGAACAACCCGGTGCTGATCGGCGAACCAGGCGTGGGCAAGACCGCCATCGTCGAGGGCCTCGCGCGCCGCATCGTCAGCGGCGACGTGCCGGAGTCGCTCAAGAACAAGACGCTGGTCGCGATGGACCTCGGCGCGATGATCGCCGGCGCGAAGTACCGCGGCGAGTTCGAGGACCGGCTCAAGGCGTTTCTCAAGGAAGTGACTGCCGGCGAAGGGCGCGTCCTGCTGTTCATTGACGAGCTCCACACCATCGTCGGCGCGGGCAAGGCCGAAGGCGCGGTGGACGCCGGCAACATGCTCAAGCCGCCGCTGGCGCGCGGCGAACTGCGGTGCATCGGCGCAACCACGCTGGACGAGTACCGCAAGTACATCGAGAAAGACCCGGCGCTGGAACGGCGCTTCCAGCCCGTGCTCGTCGCCGAGCCTTCGGTCGAGGCCACCATCGCGATTCTCCGCGGCCTGAAGGAGCGTTACGAAGTCCATCACGGCGTGCGCATCCAGGATGCGGCGCTGGTCGCTGCCGCCATGCTGTCGCACCGCTACATCGCAGACCGGTTTCTGCCCGACAAAGCGGTGGATTTGATGGACGAAGCGGCGTCGCGCCTGCGCATGGAACTGGACTCGAAACCCACCGAGATCGACCAGCTCGACCGCCAGATCATGCAGTTCGAGATCGAGCAGACAGCGCTGAAGAAGGAAAAAGACGAGGCCTCGTGCGAGCGCCTGCGGAAAATCGAGCGCGACCTCGCGAATTTGAAGGAACAATCCGCCCGGCTCACCGCCCAGTGGCAGAACGAAAAGACGGCCATCAACGCCGGCAGCGTGTTGAACTCGCAGCTTGAACAGGCCCGCATCGATCTGGAAAAAGCGGAGCGTGCCTACGACCGCGTGCGCGCGGGCCAGTTGCGGTACGAGCGCATCCCCGAGCTGGAGAAAAAACTGGCGGCGCTCGACCAGCAACAAAAGGCCGCCAGCACCGGTCCGCATTTGCTCAGCCAGGAAGTCACCGACGAAGACATCGCCCAGGTCGTGGCGTCCTGGACCGGCATTCCGGTGAGCCGGATGCTCGAAGGCGAGAAGGAGAAACTCCTGCGCCTCGACCAGATTCTTCACCAGCGCGTCATCGGCCAGGACGAAGCCGTGCAGGCCGTCGCCGACGCCGTCATCCGCGCCCGTTCCGGCCTCAAAGATCCGAAGCGTCCCATCGGCTCGTTCATTTTCCTCGGGCCGACCGGC